>JAPPII010000067.1 GCA_028820845.1 Candidatus Poribacteria bacterium | reverse complement strand
TACCAAAACCTAACAAAAATGTCAATAACTTACACAATGTAAACACTACCTAATAAAACGCGAGTGATTCATTCGTCTAACTCTACCTTGAGAGGAACTTTAAAGGTCTTCGGATCTAAGCCTTGTGCTTTAAGGTCGTTAATCGCAGCTTGTAATTCCTCACCAGTTTCTTCCAATTCGTGGATGTATTCTCTATTCTCATTATTATGTCGAGCGATCTCAAGTTCTATCTCATTGAGTCGCTGGAGGTCAGTGAGCAGGCCTTCATCTACGCCGACGACCCTCGGAACAATCTCTAACCATTCTTCCATAAGTGGGTGTTCGCCTTTAGCGATGATATAAAAGGCACTTTTCAAGGTTTTTAGTGATCCCTCTGGGTCTTTGTCTTTAAGATCAAGATACCTTATCAGCAATTCCCCTGATTTTTCCATTCGTTTTTCTATTGGAAGTTGGAAGTAACGCTCTATGGATGCGAGTTCTTCTGCAAGGGCTGCTTGCTCTGAATCACTCAGCACGACCGAAGAATTCTCTTTCGTGAGATCTTGTTCATCGCCCCCACATCCAAATGCTCCCAGAAGCAAGGTAAGGGAAATCGCAATAATTGTTGTATATCTCATTGTATTCTCACTTTCCCTTTGGGGAGTGTCCGAAACGGGCAAGCGCAGCGGTGCCGCCCGTTTCTCTCAGACTAAAACATGCGAGACCATTTGAAATCGACTTGATACCCGCGCCCCTCTTCAAGGGCTCGTGCGAAGTTCAATCTGAACGGTCCCCCTTGGAAGCCTATACCGAGATTAACCTTCGGCTGCATATCTTTTATGTCTTCCAAGCGATACCACACTTGTCCTACGTCTACAAAGGGGATAATGGACGCGTTGTCGCCTATACTGCGAGCATACTCCAGGTTGAAGAGGAATCCGTGGTTGCCTACAAATTCATAAAGAGAGTACCCACGGAGTGTTCCGATCCCACCGATTACAAATTGACGTTGAAAAGGCAATGGCGCAGTCGCAAGTCCGACTTTCAAGCGCGCAACAATTTGGTCGTCTCCAATAGGCGAGTAGTGTCGGAAGTGTGCCTGGAAGCGCGTAAAATCGAAATCCGAGCCTATTGTAGGACTGGCATGCTCCACAAGAAACGTGTTGTACCACTCACTTGTGTTTCCACCGTACGGACTATCGGGATCGTATTTTAAGTCAGTATCTCCTCGGTTATCAAAATCGTATTTTATGGAGATACTCCGCATGCTTCCATCATGTATTGGGGAATTGCTCCGGCCCGCTAAGTCGGGATGTGCTGACCAGTTTCTGAGATGAAAATTCATCGTCCTGTGTAGACTTTCGTGCTCTTCCCAAAGTAGGAACGCGCCGAGCGAGTGCTTGATACTTGGAGATTGCCATTGCAGTGCCATTACCGCGCCCTCTCTGAGATAGTAGTCTTGGAAATCCGTACCCCATAACCCCCGCAAAAACTGCTCGCTATCGCTTAGCAAGATGTCTCTATCTCTGACAGATGTTAATCGATGGATTTGTGCGCTATACGTCAGATGCGAGGCTTCTCCTAATGCCACGCCACCACCCGCTCGGTAGTTCAGGCTTTCGCTTGAGAAACCATAACTCATTGTTCCAAACAGAAAGGGACCCACTGACGGACGGTAACGCCTCCAAGAATCATTTTCATCAATATCAATTGAAGCAGTAGTCCCGTTTTCATTTCCGCGAATCATTGAGCCTGATCCCGCAAAAAAGAGCGGATCCGAATGCCACCGTTTGCCGATTTCAAAGCCGCCGCTGAGTCGCAGTCCATCCACAGGATTGAGCGTGCTGGCACTCACCGGACGGAAAATGTCCGCGCTTGATGAATTCACCACTGTAGGACGAACTGGTGTCAGAGAGACATTCTGGGTCCTTCCTAAAACGGGTTCCGTTGGCTCAACGGGTTCAATGGGTTCTGTGGGTTCAACGAGTTCTGTGGGTTCAACAGGTTCTGTGGGTTCACTGGGTTCTAAGGTGTCTAACCAACCTTGTGTACCAGAGGATTTTGGTGGCGGTAGCACATGGAGCCAGTGTCCGTCATTTTTAAAAGTATGATCAACACCTATATTTGACCACCAAGAACGTGTACCCGTCCGTGCTTGTCCTCGGTCAAAGTTGATCCCCATCCGAATCGGTTCGGTTGTATCTGGGTAATCCAACATTTTCCACGGAATTTCCATCTCCACAACCCAGCCAGTCGCATTGATGTTAGCGGCGACGTTCCACTGCTCCATCCATTCGGTTTTGTTTGCGTCCTGTTTGGGAGAGTGGACGAATTTTTTGCCAGACGGGTTTGCCATGAAGTAGGTACGATTAGAAAATCGGTGTGTGTGGAAAGGATCAATGCTGAAAGAGACCCAATCCTCCGTCGTTTTAAACCGGACATGGTCTTGAGTTTGCAGAGCAATGATCTTATCCGGTTCGCTATCATAGAGATGCCATGCGACGTAGATCGCTTCGTCTGTGTAAATCAGTTTGACTGTTGTATCATCCTCGACCGGATTTCCACTACGCTCATGCGTGAAATTACTCGCTGCGTGGGCGATTTTCCAACACGCATCGTCAAGGGCTCCATCAATAATTGGCGCATTTTCGACTTTTACAGCGAGTAACTCTTTCTGGACGGTATCTGCAATTGATTTCGGCTGCGCCTTCAGCGCATCGCCAACGTTGATATCCGTCGCACCAAAATTGCTCAGATTGCTGAGCAGGTCCTCAATCCGTTCTGGCGCGATTTCCCCAACGATATTGACAAAAGTGACTTCTCCAGACGTTTCAGGCATCACAATCGCAAAAATCCCGTAGACTACATCTTCGTCAAACAGCAGGCTAATTTCTACGACCTCATTCTCGTCCTTAATTTTCACAAGGACTTCCCAATTATCTTCCTTGAGCCGCTGCTGAAAGTAGCTAATAAATCCCTCTTCGTCGATCGTGAGCCTATCATAAGTGCGTACATAAATGCCGTCCAGCATCTGAATTAACTCCGCAACTTCTGGCGTATTGCTCACTGATTTCGTAACCAAGTTGATAAGTTTTGCCGTTAGGTTAACCTCAACTTTTGCTTCAAGTGAGTCTGAAGAATCAAAGATGATAAGTCCTTTTCTCTTGGTTTCGTCAGGTGTTTCCTGTTGTGCAACTGCTGACTGCATCGGTATCAGCGATAAAACTAAAAACGATAGTATGAACAGCAGGGCACCGTACTTTTGCAGTTTCATTGGTTCTCCTCCTTATTTGAGGGGTCATTTGTTTCTGTTTCTAATTTCGGTGCTTCGTCTGATCCTTCCGGGTTGATAGAGTTTACCAAATCACGAATCGTCTTTGACATCCCCTCTTCCGAACTCGATGCCATAACGCGTCCAAATAGAGCACCGAGTTTCTGAAAGTTGATCTCCCCGTAGATATTCACAAAACTCCAACTCTCGTCGTCGATAATCGTGACAAAAATACCGTGCAGTATCCCCGGTTCTTCCGCATAGAGTAGACTGAGATTAAATTTGTCCGTGACTTTGACAATATGTTCCCACTTTTCGTCTGCAAGTATACCTTGATAGCGGTCTACTATCTGGTTGAGATCTTCCGTCTCTTTATCGTAAGCCCGGACAGCCGCACCTTTTAGCATGTCGGCATACTCCGTATATGCTGTCATGTTGGTGGGTGGATCTCCATCAGATTTTGGAATGCTCGCAACGCCGAAATTGATAAGTAGGTTGAAGAATGTTTTATCCAGATTAATTACCATTTTAGGGGCAGAGGCATCTGGTAGGTCCATTGCTATTTTGCCGCGGATGGTCTCTGCTTTTGCCACACCGTTAGTCAGGGCGTACCCTACCGTGAAGAGGCAGCAAACTATTAAAAGGGCTGTAAGGGTGAATCTGTTCATTGTGTTTCTCCTTCTTGCTGTAAGTTTTGATTGTGTTCCGTATCCAGAGCGTTTTCAGGTAACCTGTTGAGGCTATCCAAACTTCTATGGATTGCGGATGAAATATTTTGTTTCTGTTTCAATGCCCGACGTGAGGCTTCTTCAATCCGAACAAACGGACGCTGCGAAGTCTCATCAATCTGGACATTCGGAAGTTTTTCTTTAACAACGATACCCGTTCTTTCGACTGCGTAATTTAACTTACTTAGCACATAATTGAGGTCCCGGGAAGCTTGCATGATTTTTTGATGCTGTTGATACTGGTAAATACCAAACGCGACAATTCCAAACAGACATACCACTGCACCTACGCGAACAAGTGAGAACGTCAAATTATCCCAGAATGTAGATAATTGAAATAACCGGTGCCACCATCTTTCACCCTTATCTGGATGGGCACGGACATAAGCCTCGACCGCATCAAAGACTTTTGGGGGTGGTTCCAATCTCGGAAGTTCGTGTAAGGCTTCGCTGATTGTTTGGGCGAAATGCACCTCATCTTGACATTTCGGGCAGGACGTAACGTGCGCCGCTATTCTCGAGTGTGTCTCGGCATCCAGCTCAGCCGCGAGATATGCCTCTAAGGTGTCCTGAACTTCCGAACAAAGTAAATCTTGAGGGCGTGAAAATTGGTTCATTCGTCATTTCTCCAGTAGGGACGCAAGAGTTCCCGCAATTTCTTACGGGCACGAAATGCGGTTGATTTCACAGTACCTTCGGGTTGCTCTAATACCTGTGCAATCTCTTTGAAATTCATACCTTCCAATTCCCGCATAATTATCACTGAACGCATTTCTGGCGGCAATTTTTTGATCGCACAATGTACGGACGCTTTAAGTTCCCGTCTGATGACAATTTCGTCAGGCGATGGATTTGACTGATGCGTATGTCTATGCAGTAGCGTTTCGAGCTCCCTCTCGTCTCCTTCTGTTAGAGGTTCTTGGAATTTTTGCCGCTTTAGCAGGTTGAAACAGAGATTCTGTGCGCATTTGAGCAACCATGAACGCACGGTCTTCAGACGTAATTTGCGCCGGTTCTCCCACGCTTTTATGAACGTTTCCTGCGTTATATCTTCCGCATCTTCTCGGTTTCTGAGTAGATAAAGAGCATGCTGATAAATCTGAGTCTTGTGCTCGTGGACAAGTTCAAGGAATTTATCTTCTGTCATGTTTCAACTCCGCGCGTTTTGAGGTTAACATTACTACAAACGAGTTGAAAAAAGGTTGCACTTTTCTGCAAATTTCCTCATAAATATAGGTGTGACGGGAGGTGTAACCTTTGTCAACCGCAGTCGTATTTATAAAAATATGAGTTGGTTTGATGATTAAGATGCGGTTTTGAGGCGGGAAGGTTGCATAATTTTGGAGAGATGAGAGAAATACGCGAGGGTAGTAGGGGCAGCCCTGGTGGCTGCCCGTTAGTCTATTCCCACTGGAATACCGTCCCCAACAAGCGCATCGGTTCGTCGCGGAGCCATTGATATATCTGTGGTGCCTCATCAATATTTACACGGTGTCGAATCAGCGGAGCAATCTTGACCGAACCTTGGCGAAGCAGCCTGCAAAGATTTTCCAGATCATCACAAGTGAAGTGGCTACACTGAAGGATGCTGATCTCCTTGTGTTGACCGACGTTAAAAGTGTAATTAACGTCAAATCGCCCGGCGACTAAGAGCAAACGACCCCGGACCTTACAGGCGTGAATCATGGGTGTAACCATGTCTGGAACGCCAGCGAAATCCATAATAGCGTCAAAGGTACCATCTTGAATCTGTGCTTCCCAACCGTCATCACTTGTATTGAGCACCTGTTCCGCTACACCGAGTTGACGCATCTGTTCTAAGCGTGATTCTTCAATGTCACAGACCGTGACGCGGGCACCCATGGCGTTAGCAATTTGGGCAGCGAACATGCCGATGCATCCTTGTCCGACAATAAGCACTTTTTCGCCAATACGCGGATTGACCCGACGACAACAGTGCATCGCTACACCGGAGATGCCGAAAAGGGCGGCCTCTCCAGGATCAACGTCCTCTGGCAATTTCAGCAGGAGCCCATCTTCTGGAATAGTGAACCGCTCGACATGGTTCACGCTGGCATAAATTAGGTCACCAATCTTGAGGTTCGTTACGTCCGGGCCGGTTTCAATAACCCTGCCGACGTTTTGGTAGCCATCGGTGGTCGGCAGCCGTGTATCGGAGGCTGAATAGTTACCCCCGATAAGTTGATTCCGTTCCGTTCCGTTGGTAAGACCAGTGAAGACGGCTTGGCACAGTACCTCGTTTCCGACAGGTGGAGAAGGTTCTTTCCAGTCGGTAGCAACAATCTTTTCACGTCGATTATCTGGCAATAATTTGACAACAAGTGCTCTCACGATATTAATAACTCCTTACAAAAATTTTTAATACCGAATCCCGCTTTTTAGTTTATACAAGGCTCTTAGATTTGTCAAGGATTTTCAGAATCTCTATTCTTTAAAAAAAATCCGTTGACAGATTATCAGACTTTCTATAAAATTCAAATTATAAAAAATTGGTTCCGAAACGATCGACCCTTTTTATGTATTGCACCTTCAAAGTAAGGAGAACGGGAATGCCGAAACGCATTAATAAAGCGATCGAGTTACTCGAAAACGATCTGCCTGTCTTCTACACTGGCAGTCACACAGGCGCGGCTCTCAACTATGATGCCGGCGTCGCGATGGCGAAAACTTGGGCAGATTATATCAACGTCGGCATGGAGCACGGGGCTTTTGATCTTGCTGGATTGGATAGTTTCATGCGCGGACTCGTTGATGGTGGACCGACCAATAGTGGACATACAACGCCGGCTATCATTGTTGAGTTACCCGTAGATGGCATCAGTGCAGACGTGATTCGTGCCAACGGTTGGCAGATGCGGCAACTCCTTGCGCGTGGGGTCCACGGTCTCTTGCTTTGCCATGCTGAATCTCCAGAGGCAGTCAAAGCGTTTGTTGAAGCATGCCGCTACCCCTTCCAAACTGTCGGGGTTGGTACACAATTGAATGTCGGACGCCGCGGGTCTGCAGGGCAAGGTTCCGCCGCACCCATCTGGGGCATTTCCGCTAACGAATATCTTGAGGTCGCCGATCCCTGGCCACTGAATCCGAAGGGTGAACTCTTGCTCGGACTCAAATTTGAGAATAAGCGGGCATTAGCAAACGTTGAGATTACCGCACAGGTTCCGGGAATTGCCTTCGCAGAGTGGGGCCCCGGTGATATGAGCATGTCGTTTGGCTACATGAACCCGCCGAGTCCGCGCCCACAAGAATTAGAAGATGCCCGAAATCGCGTCTTTGCTGCATGCCAAGCCTCTGGCATTCATTTTTTGGAGAGCACGTCACCTGATACAATTAAGGAAAGTATTGACGCGGGTGTGCGAATTACCGGGGGTGGCGAAGAAGCTGCACGCATCGGACGTGCGCACGCCGGTAGGGAAATGGCTGTTTAACTGGCTATCAGCTGTCAGGTCGCTTCGCTTTCAGCAAAGTGGCTATCGGAAATAAAGAAAAGAGACATTTTATAACGCTTGCGTCTTTGCTGAGGGCTGACAGCCGATGGCTGATGGCTATAATGCTGACCGCTGATAGCCAGAAAGGAAAATATACTATGGCATTAACAGAACAGGAAATGTTGGCAGAACTCCGTAAATATGATACACCCTCGATTACGAATGTGGTCGCTACGTATCCGACGAGTCCGCTCTGTCTGGGACTTTACAATCCGTGGACAGAAAATTGGTATACAGATACGACTATCCGTTGTATGTACCCTGAACTTGGTGCTGTTGCTGGGTATGCAGTGACATGTGTCTACGGTGTGCCCGATCCGAACTATCCCGGGCTCTCCTTTATGGATGTTATTGATGCGTTAGGTGCCTCCAAGCAGCCAACAATTCTGGCATTTGAGCAAAAATTTCCGCCTGAATTCGAGAACAAGGTCGGCTTGGCAGGCGGTAACATGACTGCAGCGATGAAAGCGATCGGTTGCCTCGGTGCGATCTCAAATGGTCCGTCACGCGACATTGACGAAATCCGTCCTATGGAATTCCAATACCTGTTAAGTGGCATCACACCCGGACACGGCGCGATGGCGGTTCAGGCTGTCAACGTTCCAGTCTCAATAGCCGGTATGGACGTCGCACCCGGCGAAATTATCCACATGGATGAGAATGGCGCGTGCAAGTTTCCCGGTGACAAACTGGAAGCAGTGCTGACAAACGTCAAGGCTTTACTTAAAGAAGAAGGCGATCGGATTGGGAAATTGCTCTCAGGTCCAAAGACAGCAAAGCAGGTCCGCGCAATTTTTAGCGGACACTCTTATGCAGAGGATGATGAGGAATAGACACGTTTTTTGTTAAACTTGTAGTGGCGATCTCAAGATTGAAATCGCCACTCATCTGGAATGGAATCTATGGAGGTACGCATGTCATCTCTTGCGGTACAAACCTATCTGACCCCTGAAGAGTACCTCGCTTTTGAACGCAAGGCGACGACAAAACATGAATACATCAACGGACAGATAGTCGCCATGTCCGGCGCAAGTTTCGCCCATAATTTCATCACAGCGAATATAGTAACGTATCTTAATATTCAATTGATGGATGGAGAATGCCGAGCCGTCGCAAGCGATATGCGGGTGAAGGCACAGCAAACAGAATCCTACTTTTACCCGGATGTTGTCGTTGTTTGCGGGGAACCGCGCGCTGAAGATGATACTTTTGACATTCTCCTGAATCCCACTGTCGTCGTGGAGGTCCTGTCACGCTCAACTGAAGCTTACGATAGAGGTGAGAAATTTGAGCATTATCGGCAAATTGGTTCTCTAAAAGATTACATTCTCATTTCGCAAGATGAGGTTCGCGTTGAACATTATTGTCGTCAAGAGTCGGGGTGGATGCAAACCGAGTTTCGGGAACTTGAGGATGTCCTCTCGCTTTTCTCTATAGGCTGCGAACTCCGTTTACAGGATATTTATAGACGGGTCGAACTCGTCGCCAGTTAATCTCAAAAGTTTGAAAAACGTCTAAAATCTTAAAAAATTATTTGGCAAGGACATAAAAATCTTATATACTATTTAAAAAAAATATAAATTAAGACTGAAATAGGATAAAAAATGCACAACGTTTTTGAAACCCTAAATGAGCGGGGTTTTGTTAAACAGACTACGAATGCAGAACAGGTTGCCCAGCTTCTATCCGAAGGACAGGTTACCTACTATGTCGGTTTTGACCCAACAGCATCCAGCCTGCATGTCGGGAGTCTTGTTCCCATAATGGCGATGGCACATCTGCAACGCGCCGGACATAAACCGATCGCAATCATCGGTGGCGGCACAACCATGATTGGTGATCCAACCGACAAAACCGAGATGCGTCCGATGCTGTCACAGGAAAATATCGCAGCAAATGGAAAAAGTATTCTCACGCAGCTCCAGCGTTACCTAAATCTTGATAACGGCATAGCAGATGTTGATGATTCACAGGATGTCTCGGAAGTAGGGAGATTTCTCAACAACGCTGATTGGTTGCTTTCTATAAATTACATCGAATTTCTACGTGACATCGGTAAACACTTCCGAGTCAATGAGATGATTCGAGCGGAAGGGTATCGACAACGGCTTGAGCGCGAACTCGGACTCTCGTTCCTTGAATTTAACTATCAACTCCTCCAAGCGTACGATTATTTGTGTCTTTTTCGGGAGTATGGATGCCGCCTCCAGTTCGGCGGAGACGACCAGTGGGGTAATATCCTTGCCGGTGTCGATCTCGTCCGCCGGATTGAGGGTGCGCGCGTACATGGACTCACTTTTCCATTGTTGACTACGGCAAGCGGCGCAAAAATGGGAAAAACCGCAGGCGGTGCAGTCTGGCTCGATGCTGAACGGACATCACCTTACGAGTTTTATCAATACTGGATTAACACCGACGACCGAGATGTCTCTCGATTCCTCGCTTATTTCACCTTTCTTCCCATGGACGAAGTCCAAAGACTTGGGAGTTTGAAGGATGAGGCGATTCGGGAGGCAAAAGAAGTCCTGGCTTACGAAACCACACAACTTGCCCATGGAAAAGCAGCGGCGGACAAAGCACAAGCAGCGGCACGTGCCGCATTTAGTGGTGGCAATCTTGATGACATCGCAATGCCGACTTCGGCTATCGCTTCCGAGCGACTTGAGAAGGGCATTCCCATCATGGAGTTGTTTCATGAAGTCGGGTTAGCAAATTCCCGCAGCGAAGCACGACGACTTGTTCAGCAAGGCGGCGCATACATCAACGAAGAAAAATGTGATGCAATAGGTACAGTGATCCATACGGGTCTGCTTGAGGAGAATGCTTTGCTTCTCCGTGCTGGGAAGAAACGGTATCACAGAATTATTATTGAAAAAGAATAATTATAACCGAAGATTTTTATAATAGGCGTGCTTTATGGCGCGCATCATACAATGGTTATCCGGGTTCTCGCTTTAGAAACTGATAACCGTAAAGAGAGGTGAATATGACTGTCGATAATCCCAAGGGAGTTGAAGAGGCGACAACTTCTCCGAAGCATTCTAACGAGGGTGATCGGATGGGACTCACTTTCACACCCCATTTTACGACCCCTGGCGTTCATCCCTACGATGTGTTAGAGTGGGAACGCCGCGACGCGGTCATTTACAATGAAAAGGGTGATGTTATCTTTAAACAGGAGCAGGTCGAAGTACCCGCAAGCTGGACCCAACTCGCGACAGACATCGCCGCGTCAAAATACTTCCGAAAAGCTGGGGTCCCCGGGACAGAAGCTGAAGATAGCGTCCGTCAACTCGTTACCCGTGTCGCACGTACCCTTCGCCGCGCAGGTGAAGAACTTGGGGGCTATTTTGCCACCCCTGAGGATGCACAGACCTTTGAGATGGAACTGACACATATCCTCGTTACACAACGGGGTGCTTTCAACTCGCCTGTCTGGTTTAATTGCGGTTTATGGCACGAATATAATATTGAAGGCGGCGGCGGAAATTACTATTGGGACCGCGACGCGAAGAAAGTCGAGGTCACTACCAATGCGTATGAGCACCCACAAAATTCCGCTTGTTTTATCCAAAGCGTTGATGATTCTCTGGACTCCATGTTGGAGCTCCAGAGATCCGAAGTCCGACTCTTTAAATATGGCAGCGGTACAGGGTCTAATTTTAGTCAAGTACGTGCTAAGGGGGAACTCCTTTCCGGTGGTGGTGAGAGTTCTGGAGTCCTCTCCTTCCTTGAAGGTTTTGATCGTTGGGCAGGCAGCATTAAGTCCGGTGGCACTACCCGACGCGCGGCCAAAATGGTCATCCTTGACATGGACCATCCCGAAATTGTTGACTACATTGACTGGAAACTCCGGGAGGAAGATAAAGCAAAGGCACTCATCGCTGCTGGATATCCCGCTGACTTCAACGGTGAAGCGTATAGCACAGTCAGTGGACAGAATAGCAATAACTCTGTGAGGATCCCTGATGACTTCATGAGTGCTTATCTCCAAGGAGATTCGTGGAAAACTACCTATCGCACAACCCAGGAAGTCGCCGAGGAGTATGATGCCAGAACCCTCATGGAAAAAATTGCTTATGCGGCATGGGCATGTGCCGACCCAGGCGTTCAATTTGATAGCACGATTCAGAAATGGCATACTTGTAAAAATACAGATAGGATTAACGCAAGTAATCCATGTAGTGAATACCTCTTCTTAGACGATTCTGCTTGCAACCTCGCCAGCATTAACCTCGCTAAATTCTTGGGAGATGATGACAGCTTTGACATTGACGGTTTCCGCGCTGCGGTGCGTGTGTTCATCACTGCTATGGAAATTATAGTCGGTTTCTCTGCGTATCCGACCTCACGGATAGCACAACGTTCTCATGAGTATCGTCCTCTCGGACTCGGTTACGCTAATTTAGGCGCCCTTTTGATGCGCTTAGGGATTCCTTACGATAGCGCACAGGCTTGTGCTTATGCTGGTTCTATTACTGCTATGCTGAGTGGACACGGCTACCGGACAAGTGCAGAGATCGCTAAAAGCGTTGGAACTTTTGATGGCTATCCCGAAAATCGGGATTCGATGTTGAACGTTATGCAGCTCCATCGCGATGCTGCTTACAGCATTGATTCCGCTGCGTGTCCACCAAAGCTTCTGGACGCAGCGCAAACAGATTGGGATATTTGTCTTGAAAAGGGTGAGCAGTGGGGTTATCGGAACTCCCAAATTAGTGTTATCGCGCCTACAGGCACGATCTCTTTCCTGATGGATTGTGACACAACCGGGATTGAACCGGAATTCGCTCTCGTCAAATTCAAGAAACTCGCAGGCGGCGGATACATGAAAATTGTTAATCAGAGCGTCCGCGATGCCTTACATAACCTCGGGTATACGCTACAACAGACTGAGGCGATCATTACCTATCTCGTCGGAACGGGGACCTTTGATGGAACGCCTCATATCAATCCAGAGACGCTGAAACAGAGAGGCTTTACCCAAGAGGATATCGCTCGCGTCGCAGAGACGTTACCGAGCGCGTTTGACTTGAATCTCGCCTTTGCTCCCGGTTTCCTCGGGGAAGAGTGCCTGCGACGCTTAGGTATAACCGAGGAAATGGCGGCAGACCCAAGCTTTAACCTGCTTTCTACGCTCGGATTTACCGAAGATGAGATTGTTACCGCAGAAGAGGTCGTCTGCGGCACGGGGACGGTTGAGGGCGCACCGCACCTCTCGCCAACGCACTATCCTGTTTTTGATTGTGCCGTCCAATGTGGTAAGCACGGAACCCGTTATATAAACCACATGGGACCCTTGAAAATGATGGCGGCTGTCCAACCCTTTATTTCTGGTGCTATTTCTAAGACTGTTAATGTCCCAAATGATGCAACAGTAGATGACATCAAAACGCTATATGTGGAAGCGTGGCGACGCGGTGTGAAATGTCTCGCTGTGTATCGCGACGGTAGCAAAGGGAGCCAACCCCTCTCGACCCGAAGCCAACAGGATTCGGAAAGTGAGGGAACAGATGTGACCCTATCGGATGCCGAACAACCCGCTGCCCACCCTGTCAGACGACGTTTGCCAGATGAGCGACGCGCCATCGCACACAAATTCAGTATTGGGGGGCATGAAGGCTACATACACGTCGGGCTTTATGAAGATGGGAGCCCCGGTGAAGTCTTCCTCCGCATGAATAAGGAAGGCTCCGTCATTTCTGGATTGATGGACTCCGTTGCAATCCTCACCTCTGTTGCTTTACAGTACGGCGTTCCCTTAGAATCGCTTGTCAATAAATTCAGCCATGTCCGGTTTGAACCCTCTGGTTTCACGTCTAATTCTGAGATCCCAATGGCGAAATCCATTATGGACTATGTCTTCCGTTGGCTTGGTACCAAGTTCCTCTCTGGGGAACCCCAAGAGAGTCCGGAAATTCCGGACTTTGACGAACAGATGGTACCGCCTGAAGAACTTCATCCCTTCGGACATGGCAGCAACGGTGAAACGGATACTTGGCTGGAGCGTGAGAAACAGATTGTCCTCCAACATGCAGATGCACCCCCATGCCCCGAGTGCGGCGCACTTATGGCGAGAAGCGGGGTCTGCTACCGCTGTGCCAATTGCGGTGCGACGAGTGGTTGCTCCTAATTTCTTTTTTCAACAGTTGGAGGCGCGGTTAAATACCGCGCCTCTTTTCTTTATAAGCGCAGTTAAGAATCCTGCCGGATAACTTTGGGTTGTCAACGTTTTCCTTGCCTCTAAGCTGTCAGATACAGTATAATAGAAAGGCTTGAGTTGAGTAGATGATCGCGTCCCGAATGTAGCTTACAATCGGGATGAGGAAAGTCCGGACTCCGCAGGGCAGGATGCTGGGTAACCCCCAGGAGCGGCAACGCTATGGAAAGTGCAACAGAGAGTAGACTACAACGCCTCAAAGCGTTGTACAGGTGAAACGGTGCGGTAAAAGCGCACCAGTCCATAAGGTGACTTATGGAGCTTGGTAAACCCCATCTGGAGCAAGGTAAATGGCGGAATATAAGGTGTGCTCGCCTTTTCCCCAGGTAACCGCTTGAGGTGGATGGTAACATCCATCCCAGATGAATGATCATCGCATACAGAATCCGGCTTATTCTCAACTCAAGCTTTTTTAACGATAAAAAAACCGCCCCCACCGGGGGTCTCTATCCGAATGATGTCGCCGTTGCTTGTAGAAATAGACACCTTACCCGCCAACGGTTGTGCCTCTCCATCAGAGATAAGCACGTTACGTCCCGGTTGTCCCGGTTCCCCGTCTTGCAAACCATAAGGACCTCGCGTCCGTCGCTCTGAAAGGATTGTAACCTCAGCGTCTGTGAGCATCTGTACTGCTCGAACAACGCCGTCACCACCGCGGAATTGACCCACACCCCCTGTGCCTCGTCGGATCCCATATTCCACCACTTGCATCGGATAGTTCGTCTCAATTGCCTCTATCGGGGTATTCATCGTATTCGTCATGTGCGTATGGATAGCATCAATCCCATCCGAATTCGGACGAGCACCCATCCCACCCGCAATCGTTTCGTAATAAGTAAATTCCTTTCCGCGTGAAGCATCATAACCGCCTATTGTGAGGTTGTTCATAGTGCCAGAACTCGCAGCAGGAATCTGGTCCGGACAGGCTTGTGCTAAGGCACCGAGAAGAACATCAACAATACGCTGCGATGTTTCGACGTTTCCACCCGCAACCGCTGCTGGGAACTTGGCGTTCACAACGCTACCTTCTGGCGCAATGACCTGAATCGGCTCTAAACACCCCGCATTCGCGGGTACATCCGCACCAGCAATGCATCGGAAAACGTAAAAGACCGCCGAGAGGGTGATGGCATAAATCGCGTTGACAGAACCGCGGGCTTGCGGAGCAGTACCCGTAAAGTCAACGACCGCCGTATCCCCCTTAATTTCAATAGCAACGCGGATTTCAATCGGTTCATCAGTGATGCCGTCGTTATCAAGCACATCGGCGTATGCGTAGCGTCCATCGGGAATTTCCCGTAAACGCGCACGCACCATTCGACTTGCATATCCACGCAATTCTTTCATATAGACCGCAATCTCTGTCGTCCCATATTTAGCGACCATCTCTTGTAAACGGCGTTCGCCGACGCGATTGGCAGCGAGTTGTGCCTCTATGTCGCCACGACGTTCCTCCGGGGTTCGTACGTTAGCGAGGATGAGTTCCCAGAGATCAGTGTCCAACGTACCGCCGCGAACGAGTTTGACCGGTGGAATACGGATACCTTCCTGAATGACACTCGTTGCAATCGGCATTGAACCAGGACGCATGCCGCCAACATCTGCATGATGTGCCCGGTTCGCGACGAAAAATACCGGGCGGTGCTTTCCCTGCTTTTCTTTCTCATCTGACCCGCTCCGCAAGAAGGAGCTAAAGACAGGCGCGACCAGTGTAATGTCCGGCAAATGCGTGCCGCCACGATACGGGTCGTTGAGAGCTATCATGTCACCGGGCACCATCTCAGTGTGTGCAATCGCAGCGAGGACTGACAGCGGCATAGAGCCAAGATGCACCGGAATGTGTGCGGCTTGCGCCACCATTTTACCGGTGTCGTCAAACACGGCACATGAAAAATCGAGTCGTTCTTTGATGTTAGGGGAAAATGCGGTGCGTCGGAGCGTTACACCCATCTCCTCCGCAACGGAGGTGAGCATGTTTTTGTAAAGTTCTAATTTGATAGGATCAGTATTCATTTGACGGCGGTGAGTTATGTGGACAGGTTGATGTAGGCAGTAGAAAGCATTATCAAGCGGGTATAATAATGCGTAATCATGACAGCATTTTGCTCTTAATCTTGGTTTTGTCTGTGAGTTGTGGAAATTAGAGCTTGTTTTCGCCGCAATACTTCAGTGAGAGTAATGTTCTCATCTACTATATTGTAAGCCGTAGCAGGATCGATGTCGAATTCTTTAGCAAGTTGTAATGCTTGCTCTCTTCTCGGTTTGCCTTTAACAACCGTATGGTCGGAGAGTTCAACAATAGGAGGATAGCGTTTATCTATTTCGTTAAATAGCGTATTTACTAATGATTGACATAACTTTTTATACTTATATTCTTTTCGTTTATACTCCTCTGTCCTCTGAAAGTAATAATATCTGTAGCAGATAGAAGCAACGAAATCAGCAAACTGTATGAATGGATTTTCATTAGAATGGACAAAAACACAGTTTTGAAAACTTGGACTTTTATTTAAGCGATTGAACGCATCTAATAGTTCGCCCTGTTGACCACGACTGTCTAATTCGTCGTGCAAAATCATAGCACGGTGGTTAGATGGTAAGGGGTCCGCACAGAGCTCAAGCGTTTTTCTAAATAGAGCTAGGCGGAGGTCACCACCCTTACGTCGCATCTTTTTTCTTATCGCTTTTACCCGAATAATCCCAGCATCTTCTATCTTAAAAAAACTCGCCAATAGTGCCCGACATATCTCCTCAGTTTCTTCTCGATAATTTCTATCGAACTCATTCAAAAGAGGTCCATATTTTATTTCTCTACCAGAAGTAGGCACCAAAGGATTAACAATCTGAGGATAAGACTTTAAGAATTCCTGTTGGCTATTAAAAGGCACGCAAATAGCAACATAAATGAATTCAGGATTATCTTCATTGACTCCTGATTCATCTATATAGATACACCATGTTGGCATTTTTTTATGTGAATTTGTTCCACCTAACAAATAGTGGAGGTAGAGTCGGTACTCTCAAAGCATTATAAATGCACCCTTAATTTTTTGAGGACTCAGTGATCCTCTGGTGAATAGAGTCGGTACTCTCTAAAGATCAATGACCTACTCCACCAAAACTTGAGTCAGATTGAAAAATGTAATCTATACGCAGCACTTTTGATTTCTGAAATGTGTCAAAACACGCGCGGAGTATAGGGTATAAGAGGGGGATGATTGTTTCCCCCTCTTTCTTCTCTTAACTAGCTGAGGTAGAGTCGGTACTCTCAAGGCGTTGGTCCGCATCCCTCATTTTTTGAGGACTCAGTGATCCTCTGGTGAATAGAGTCGGTACTCTCTAAAGATCAATGACCTACTCCACCGAAACTTGAATAAGATGACCTCTTTAGATCCTTATTCCTTAAGGACTTACGCAAGACACAGCGAATTGCACGACTACAAACTGCGACTCTTTGGAAAAGCACTTATATTTACAAGAGGTTTGTATTTGTAGTGATAGCGATTTATCGCCTGCCTACGTAAATTTTAAGTGTTATCGCGAAAATACAGCGTTTCAACCCATGTATACTATCAATTCTACACTATATAAACGCTTTTTGTCAAATTAAAATTACAAAAGATTGTGTTTTTTCGGCAAAAAAGTGTAAAATGGAATACTGGTAGTCGGTTAACGGATAAAAAAGGCTTTGTTTAACTCATAACCTCTTCAAACGACAATTGACAACTAGGAACACCTATCTTCTGTAGGCGCGAGCTCTGGCTCGCGACTTTCTATGAAAATCAACCGAAACCACGAAAACGAAATGCCCTTTATTAGGAGGACCCCACATGAAAACAATTAACATCGCCCTAATCGGCGCAGGTGGAATGGCAAATGGCGTTCACTACCCATCTCTCACGGAATGTGAGGATGTGAATCTCGTTGGGTTGTGCGATCTAATCCCATCAAAACTTCAGGCGACAGCAGAACGCTTTGAGATTGAACAGACATTTACAGACTATAAGCAGATGCTTGAAAAGACGAGTCCCGATGCAGTTTATGTCCTCATGCCTCCTCAGCACTTGTTTCCGCTTGTTATTCATTGTCTGTCACAGCAGCACCACGTCTTTATAGAAAAACCGCCCGGTGTTACACTCCATCAGACGAAGGAGATGGCACGCGCTGCGGAAAAGAACGGATGCAAAACGATGGTAGGCTTCAATCGCCGTTTTATTCCACTGTTGCAACGGGTCAAAACGATAGTTGAGGAACGCGGTCCGATTATCCAAGGCATGTCGACTTTTCATAAGAACACCCCAGGGGCACTCTATTACGATGGCGTCATAGACGTTTTGACCTGTGATGCAATTCATGCTGTTGATGCCCTGCGATGGATCGGTGGCGGCGAGGTGAAAGCTGTCGCAAGCGACATTAACAGCTTCTATTCCGAGCGCGAAAACAGCTTCAACGCGATTGTTAAATTTACGAGTGGTGCCTCTGGTTATCTTTGCACCAATTGGGCAGTTGGGGCACGCATTCATATATTTGAGATGCACGCCCGGGAAATTTCTGCCTATATCAATCCTGATGCCGGTGGGAGCGCGGTCCTTCATACACCTGAAGGCATAACCGAGATCACACCTGAAGAAGCAGCTGGGTCTGACGCAACACATAGAGTTTACGGGTTTTATGGAGAGAGTCGGCATTTTGTGGATGCTATCCTGCAAGACCAACAGCCCGACACCTGTTTCGCCGATGCAGTCAAAACAATGGAACTTGTGTCAGCCATCTATCAAAATCGAATAGATGCCTAATCTCACGGCAAATGGCAAAATAAATTGGCATGTTTCTTGCTACATACAGTTATAAGATAACGATTGTATTGAGACGGGGATTATGGATAGACAGCACATACCTGTTTTATGTGACAAGGTGCTTGAATTTCTCAAACCGAAATCGGCGGGTATTTATGTAGATGGCACTGCCGGATTGGGTGGACATAGTTCCGCTATCTTGAACGCCTCTGCACCAAATGGACGCGTCATTGGCATTGATTTGGATTCTGAAGCCCTTGTTATTGCAAAGGAGAGGTTACGCGCCTTCGGTGACCGGTACTGTCTCATTAACGGCAATTTCGCAGAAATGCCTGTTCTGCTTGAGGCGTACTCAATTTGTGCTGTAGATGGTATCCTGCTTGATTTAGGGGTGTCATCGCTACAACTTGATACACCAGACCGAGGATTTAGTTTTAACCATACCGGGCCATTGGATATGCGTATGGGAATTGGACGCAAGTTGGATGATAATCAAGAAGTTATTCCTACAGCGATGCAGGTAGTCAACGATAGTCCAGTGGACACTTTGGTTGATATTTTTAAGCGATATGGTGAAGAAAGGTTCGCGAAACGGATTGCTACCCGCATTGTTACGGCGAGGCAGCAGATGCCTATAACGACAACAACGCATTTTGCCGAGATTGTCAAGGCGGCGGTTCCGCAAAAGACATCCAAGATCCATCCTGCCACCCGCGTATTTCAAGCACTGCGGATTCATGTTAATAAGGAATTGGAAAATCTTGAAGCCGGTTTAGATGTTGCCATATCGCTTTTGAAACCCGGCGGACATCTCTGTGTTATTGCCTTTCATTCGCTTGAGGATAGGATAGTCAAACGGCGATTTCAAACATGCGCGACGACATGTATCTGTCCACCCAAAATCCCAGTCTGTATTTGTAACCATGAACCGTCTCTGCAGATTTTGACAAAACGTCCTGTTGTTCCAGATGTGTCTGCAGTGCAGCATAATCCACGAGCGAGAAGTGCTAAATTGCGTGCGGCGCGTAAGTTGTAATCTGAGATTGTCAACAAAAGCGGTACTAATTGGTAGAAGTAAAAAAATGTACCTTAAATATGAAATTCAACGTTAAATAGATAGGCAGTTGTCACCCTGTAACCATATATTAGGCGTAAGCGCAAAGGAATTGTAACGTGAGGTAAGCGACGGAACTCAACATTCCTATCCATAATTTGGATTGAAAGCGAAATAGATGCAGATATCAGATCAACATTCAGCGCGCATCACGAAACCTGAAGAAACTCAAAGAAAAAAAGGATTTCCGTTGGTCTATACCCTCTTGGTATTGTCCTTCTGCACTTTTGCCGGAAGTATCTGGTTTTCATCTTATGCTAAAAAAGTTGCTTTACAACGCCAACCTGTCTATGAGAGACAGAAACATCGAATTCAGGATGAAATTTATCAGCTTGAATTAGAAGAATCGACGTTAACCTCTGTTCAGAGAATCAGGAAGATTGCTACTGAACTCGGAATGGTTGAACCTACCGAAACCCCACAGATCATTTGGGACAAGTAATTTCGATTTCTCCCTTTCCTGAAAGGACCCGAAACTATCTTGGTTTAATGTATGATAAATAACAAAAATAACTCGCATTTATCTATACGTCGTCTTGTTTTTACATTTATTTTGATGCAGGTCGGGTTTCTGTTGTTAGTTGGCAAACTATTCAAGATTCAGATCTCTGGTGGTGATTTACAGCGGGAATCGAATGAACAAGACTGGCTTTCTCCCCGTACAGCAGAGATAAAACGTGGAAAGATTCTGGATAGACACGGAAACGTTTTAGCACTCAGTCGCCATAGTTTGTCTGTCTATGCCGATCCAAAATATATGAAGATGGATCCACTCACAGCTGCACAAAAGTTGGTGCCAGTTTTAGGGGTGCCCGAGGCAGAACTGCTTTCCCAACTCCGTCGAAAGGATAAGCGGTTTGTCTGGCTAAAGAAGGGCCTTGATTACGGACGGCTTGATGAGATTCGCGCGATTGAGAAGGATATTCGCGGTATAAAATATGAAGTTGAACAGAAGCGATCCTATCCTAAAGACGCTCTCGCCGCTCAGGTCATTGGTCATATGAACGACCAGAATATGGGTGAAGGTATTGAATACCAATACAACAATTATCTGCTAAATGCGCAGGCACGGCAAGCCGCCCATCGCGCAGCTTTGGCTCGCAATGAACCGATAAACTTATTAACTGATGGCAATTCCACGAGTGATTACGGATACAGTGTCGTTTTAACACTTGACGAGTACGTTCAATATGTCGCTGAAAAGGAGTTAGCTGCAGCTTGTCAGCAGTGGAACGCACCACGCGGGACAGTCATCGTCTTGGCATCAAAGACGGCAGAAGTATTGGCACTTGCGAGCTACCCATCTTACGATCTGAATACCTACGCACGTGCCAATGAGGAGGCTAAACGGAATATCGGGGTCTGGTTCGCGTATGAACCCGGATCGATTTTTAAAATTATCGCTTCCTCTGCTGTCCTCAATGAAAGGATCATGACATCTGAGTCGACAGTTTTTTGTGAAAATGGACGCTATCGACTCTCGAACGGTAGAATTATCCGAGATGTTTCAGCAAAAGGATGGCTGACCTTAGAGGAGGTACTACACAAATCCAGTAATATTGGGATGATTAAAGTTGTGAAGCAGTTGGGACATGAGAACTTTGCTACTTACATTGAGAGTTACGGCTTTGGGAAAACAACAGGGGTTGATCTTCCCTATGAACACAGTGGGAGCCTTTTTGCAGTCAAGCGTTGGGACACCCATTCGCTCGGAGCCGTGCCTTTTGGACAAGGAATTATGGTGACACCGCTTCAGATGGTGAGCGCATTGAATGTCATTGCCAACGATGGTAAACTCCTCCGTCCATACATTACACGAGAAATTCGAGACAATAGTGGGAAAGTTTTTAAAAAGATGTATCCGATTGAAGTTCGACAAGTACTGCGTCCGGAAATAGCAAGACAGATGGCAGACATACTCGTTGGGGTTGTTGAAGGCGGGAGCGGACGACGCGCGCGTGTTGAAGGTTATAGGGTCGCTGGAAAGACTGGAACAGCACAAAAAGCTGAACCAAATGGCAAGGGATATCTCGGCAAAGAAATTATGTCCTTTATGGGGTTCTTACCCGCGGAGAATCCAGTGATTTCGGTAATCGTCATGCTTGATGAACCCAAAGGGGCACGCTTCAGTGGTCAGATCGCAGGACCGCTTTTTCAAAAGGTTGCCACCCAGACAATACAATACTTGAAGCAAACTGAATTTTTCGGTACTGCGATTCAAAAAACTTCCCAATACGCGCCTGCTATAACAGAAAAAGTGTCGAAACAGCACCTTACTGTGGAAGGAGGTGGGCTGTGAAACTTCGCACGCTGCTCCACAAATTAAATATTGTTGCTACTACCGGACCACTTGATATTGATATTACCGGTGTCGTCAGTGATAATCGACAGGTCAAACGTGGTAATGCGTTTGTCTGCTATCAAGGTGTCAACGTTGACAGCCACATCTTTATTTCAGATGCGATTCAGAAGGGAGCGGTTGTTGTTATCGGTGAAAAACCGATCGCTGAACTAACGGTGCCAACGCAGCAATTTACATACGTCCAAGTACCTAACGGGCGACGCGCAATCTCCTTGCTGGCTGCCAATTGGCACGGAAATCCCGCAAAACAACTCAAACTCATCGGCATTACGGGCACAAACGGTAAGACATCAACAGCACATCTCATATATGCGATACTCAAAGCGAGTGGGCGAAAGGTAGCACTCATCGGAACTGTTGGACACCGATACACGAACGCCCACGGCACTGAGAAGAAACTACCGGCTTTCCTCACAACTCCTGATGCCTTTGCCCTCCATGCCCTCTTTAAGCAATTCGCTGAAGAAGGTGTCGAATACGTCACGATGGAAACCTCCTCACAGGGATTGGCGCTGCAGCGACTTGCAGGGCTTATTTTCGATACAGCCATTTTTACCAATTTTACACAGGACCATCTTGATTATCATCAGACAATGGAGGAATACCTCAAAGCGAAATTAATGTTGTTTGAGCAACTTGGGGATGACGGGGTCGCTGTTTTGAATGTTGATCTACCTGTAACAAAACGTTTCTGGCATGTTTGTGCAGATTTAAAACGTTTAATGTATGGGTTTAGACTGCAGGCAGATTTACGCCCCGAAGGTGTTGAACTCTCTCGGAACCGATTGGCGTTTACAGCGTTGATGCCGTCTGGCGAATTCCCAGTGGAGCTTCGGTTGCTCGGTGAGTATAATATTTACAATGCCCTTGCTGCGATTGCTGTTGGCATCCGTTATAATTGTTCTATTGCGGCGATTCAGGAAGGTCTCGCTGCGACTGTTGTACCTGGACGGTTTGAACTCGTAGACCGCGGACAAGACTTTGCTGTGATCGTTGATTATGCACATACCCCCGACGGTTTGGAAAATATTCTGATTGCAGCGAAGCATATCACGGAACGTAAACTGATTTCTGTCTTCGGATGTGGGGGTGATCGCGATAACGGAAAACGCCCAAAAATGGGGAATATTTCAACCCGAATCGCAGATTACAGCGTGATTACTTCCGACAATCCGCGCACCGAAGACCCCAATGAAATCATTGCACAAATTGTGTCAAATTTGCCACATGATGCAAAGTATGTGTGTATTTCGGAGAGGCGGGAAGCGATTCAGCACGCCATCGCAACGGCAAAATCGGGGGATGTCATTGTGATTGCGGGGAAGGGGCATGAAGATTATCAGGAAATTCACGGCAAAAGAGTCCCTTTTGATGATAGGGTCGTGGCTGCAGATATTTTGGAGTCCTTGTGATTGCCCTATCTATGGATTGTCCTGCCTTTAGTAAATCTAACCTCCGAAGTTTTTTCAATACGGCATATTTCACGGAAAACCAGACGTAGGCGACGGATGCAGCGTACGGAAATTAACGGTCTCAACATTTCATATCAGGTCGCGGGGGATGGCAAGGTTGTCCTCCTCTTACACGGTTGGGGTGGAGAAGCTGCAAGTTTCCAGCCGGTTTTTGAATGGCTTGCACAATCCCACAAAGTCTACGCCCTGGATTTGCCCGGCTTCGGCGAAAGTCAGGTGCCTCCAACAGCATGGAACACATCCGACTATGCGCAATGTGTTGCAGCCTTTTTGGAGAAAATTGGTGTCCCAAAAACGCACCTCATCGGACACTCCTTCGGCGGTAGAATTTCGATCATCCTTTCAGCCGAGTATCCTGAAAAAGTGGATAAACTTGTTCTTGTTGATAGTGCTGGGATCAAGCCACCCCGAACTGTGAAGTACTATTTTCGTGTAGGTATAGCAAAAATCGGCAGGTTATTGCGCCGGTCTGGAAAGTATGGCGATCGTCTCGCAAATGCCGTTTCTCAGCGCACAGGGTCCAAGGACTACCGAGAGGCTGGCGATATGCGCCCTACGCTTGTGAAGGTTGTCAATCAAGACTTGCGTCCGTTCTTACCACGAATAGTCGCATCTACGCTGTTAATCTGGGGTGAGAACGACAAAGATACACCTGTGTCCTTCGGACGGACTATGGAGAAAGAGATACCTGATGCTGGGTTGGTTGTCCTAAAAGAGGCAGGACACTTTTCCTATCTCGACCAGTTTCCGCAATTTTGCCGGATTGTGGCAAGTTTCTTGAAAATCTAAATTTAAGAGTTAGAAAATGGAAACAATAAATACCACGCTTTTCTACTTCGTAATATTAACTTGTGTCGCGAGAGCGATCATCAGAACAGCACGTGGACTTCATATACTTCAACTCGACGGTTATAAAACAGGTCGATACCTGAAGTGGATGGGGCAGCATCTGAAAAACTGCTTTGAGATCAGAGAGATTCTCATCGTCGGGGGCTTACTGATTCTTACCGGCGTTATATCTGCACTGTATCCACAGTATCACAGCACTTGGTTCTTCCCAGGCGTGTGTATCGCTTGGAGTGGATTCCAAATTTATATGCTCACACGCCGAGAGAACGTTGCGGCGAAAAAGCCTCTCGTTTATACAGCACGCGCGAAACGGGTGTTCGGACTATCAATCGTTCTCCTTATTGGTTTGGCGGTCGTGATTGTCCTCACAATAAAGGAGAGCCCTTGGCGCGTCGCAGCCTTCCTGTTTAGTGAGGTGAGCGTGGTCAATTTAACATTCGCGAACCTGCTTATCTATCCTTTGGAACGGACGATAAATGAGGCATATCTCTTTTCGGCAAGGAAACGGATTAAAGCGTTTAATCCCAAGGTTATTGGAATTACTGGAAGTTACGGCAAGACGAGTACAAAGTATATTTTGCATCGAATTTTGTCCGAAAAATTTAACACTTTAATGACTCCCGATAGTTACAACACGCCAATGGGTATCTGCAAAGTCATTCGCGGGCAACTTGCTCCTGAACACGAAGTATTTGTCGTCGAGATGGGTGCCTATAAGCGTGGCGACATCCGCGAGTTGTGCAATTTAGCCTCACCCCAAATTGGCATTCTCACAGCTGTCGGTCCCCAACACTTGGAGCGGTTTAAAAGCGTAGAGAATATAGCCAAGACAAAATATGAGTTGATTGAGTCGCTGCCATCCGGTGGCCTTGCAGTCTTCAATTGTGACAACGAGATCTGTGCTAAACTTGCTAATAAGCGGGAAGAGGGCGGCAATCCGGTGTCCCGCTATGCTACAGAGCCTTCCAAGGTTGAGGTTTCTGAACACCCGCAGCTAACTGCTACCAACATTCGACACACCAACGACGGACTCGCTTTTACGGTGCATGCATCAGTCAATACCCAGAAGGCTACCGAAGTAGAGATTCGCACGCAACTTTTAGGTAGGCATAACGTATCTAATATCCTTGCCGCAATGGTAGTTGCGATAGCGTGTGGAATGACCCTTGAAGAGATTCGCACAGCAATTGCAAAGGTTGAACCTGTACCACATCGTTTACAGTTGGCATCTGGTGCCGGGGGTATAACAATCATTGACGATAGTTTCAACGCCAATCCTGTCGGCGCGAAGGCAGCGCTTGAGGTGCTCTCTGAGATTGGAAAGGGAAAAAAGGTCTTGGTGACACCCGGTATGGTAGAACTCGGTGAGATGGAGTACGAGAAAAATAAGAAACTTGGTGAACACGCCGCCGATGTCTGTGATCTGGTCATTTTAGTCGGACCTATGAGGACTGTCCCAATTTTAGATGGCTTGAAGGCCTCCGCGTATCCGAGCCAACAAATCATTGTCGCACTCAACTTGGAAGAGGTCAAAAAACATTTAGCAACGCGAGTACAGCCGGGGGATGTCGTTCTTTTTGAGAATGATCTTCCTGACAACTACAATGAGGAAAGAGTCATCTCCTAATATTGATGTTTCAATTGTTAGGTCTGACCTAAGTTTCCGTTCATAGTCCAGAATCGGTTGGAATTAACCTAAAACCACCGTGAAACGTAGTGGAGCGGTGCCCAGATTTAATCGTTAAAAAATGTCAAAACATAATATAGCCCTCATATTTGGTGGATGTACGCCTGAACACGAAGTCTCAATCGTAACCGCACATCAGGTTTACCTCGCTTTAAAAGAAAATCATCATGTCATCCCAATTTACGTCACGAAAAATGGAGAATGGTTAACTGGCAACGCATTACGCGATTTATCCAGTTTTACTGATGGAACACTCCCACATCCTTCCGATTTTGACAAAATTACTATCGAATTTTATCCTGAGCCAAAATTTGTTATTACCAGCAAACACTGGCTCGGCAAGAACGTTCAGAAAAGGACACTTCTTCCTGTAGATGTTGTTTTTCCGTCGATACACGGCATGCATGGGGAGGATGGGACGCTCCAAGGGTTGCTCGAGCTTATGAACCTACCTTATGTCGGCGCGGGTGTTGTCGGTTCTGCTGTGGGTATGGATAAGATTATGATGAAGGCGATTCTTGGTGAGAACACGCTTCCAGTACTTCCATATTTGTATTGGACGCGTCACGACTGGGATACGCGACGCGATGAGGTTCTCAAAGAGGTAGATGCAACGCTATCCTATCCGCTCTTTGTCAAGCCTGCAATGAGCGGCTCAAGCATTGGAGTCAGCCAGGTCAAAAATCAAACTGAACTCTGTGCTGCTGCTGAGGTGGCGGGACAGTACTCTCGTAGGATACTCGTTGAAAAAGCTGTTGAGAGACCTCTTGAGATCAATTGTGCTGTCATGGGACTTGATGAACCGACACCATCTGTTTGCGAGCAACCTGTCTCACAAACTAATTTTCTCAGTTTTGATGACAAGTATATTCATCAGGAGGGCGAAAATGCAGGAATGGCAGGTGCTGAGCGCAAAATTCCTGCACCCATTTCCGAAGAACTAACGTCACATATACAAGGTCTTGCTGTCCGCACTTTTCGGGTCTTGGATTGCGCAGGTGTAGCACGTGTCGATTTTCTCGTGGATGCAGAATATAACGTCTATGTGAATGAGATCAACACTATTCCGGGTTCATATAGCTACTATCTGTGGACCCACCAAGATATTGCATTTCCGAAGTTGGTGTCGGAACTTGTTGATTTGGCATTTAAGGCACACGCAGAGAAGAATGCATTAAACTATACTTATACGACGAACCTCCTAAGCCAAGCTGGCGCGAGTCTCGCGAAATTAAAAAACGGGGAGAAACTTGGGGGCACGGCGTAATGTGCTACCGTAAAATCGCCATCGCTTTTTTGTAGGAAAATATGTTTTACCATCTCCTATACGAAAACCTCGTTGAAATCTTTTCACCATTCAACATTTTTCGTTATATCAGCTTCCGAGCAATTTATGCAACAGCAACCTCCCTCGTCATCGCTCTTGTTTTGGGACCTTTTATGATACAGAGGTTGAAGCAGCTACGCATCGGAGAACATATTCAGGAGGAGGTAGCTAACGCCCAAAAAAGTACTGAAAATCAAAACAAAGCCGGCGTGCCAACTATGGGAGGCGTGCTCATCATCGTCTCTGTGCTGATATCGGTTGTCTTCTGGTCGCGGTTAGACCAGCCTTATATCTACTTGATGATATTGACAACGCTTTGGTTTGGTGGCCTCGGGTTTCTTGATGATTATAACAAACTCGTGAAACAGCAGTCCTTAGGACTTCGTGGATGGCATAAAATTGGACTTCAGATCGTAGGTGCTTTGGCGATTGCAGTGTATCTTTACCAATGGGGGGGTGCCCACGGTGGGGATGTTGTGACACGTTCTTCGCTGAGTTTGCCATTTTTCAAAGAACTACAGCCCGATTTAGGGATATTCTTTATTCCTTTTGCCACATTGGTGATCGTCGGGGCATCCAACGCTGTCAATTTGACAGATGGGATGGATGGGTTGGCGATTGGGTGCACCCTCTTTGTTGCCGGTACGCTCGGTATAGTTGGGTATATGACCAGTCACAGCGAGATTGCCGCGTATCTGAACATCTTTCATCTTCCTGTTAGCGGAGAGGTTACCGCAATTTTCTGTACAGCGTTAGTCGGAGCAGGCTTGGGATTTTTATGGTATAACGGTCATCCGGCACAAGTCTTTATGGGAGATACTGGGTCACTGGCACTCGGTGCTACCCTTGGAACCGTTGCGGTGCTTATAAAGCAGGAATTTCTGCTCCTGATCGTCGGTGCTATTTTCGTCGCAGAGACACTATCGGTTATTATTCAGGTCTGGTCGTTCCGTACATTTGGCAAGCGTGTGTTTAAGATGTCACCGATTCACTACCACTTCCTACTTTCGGGATGGAAAGAATCTAAAGTCGTTATCCGATTCTGGATTGTCGGGTTTATATTGGTCTTGATAGCTTTAAGTACCTTGAAGCTCCGGTGAAATAAACCGTTTGATACACACGGAGCGTCATAGACATCACGCTTTTTGTTAAAAGAAATACACTCGCTGGGTCTTGGAAGAAAAAATGAGGTTACAGGGGAAACATGTTACGGTTTTTGGCTTAAATCGGAGTGGTGTTGCCGCTGCAAAGTTGTTGCATGCACGAGGTGCGGCTGTCACACTTACAGATACGCGTACATCCGAAGTGTTGTCAGCGGAAATTGCTGAACTCAATGCGCTTTCTGAACCAGGCGATATCCAAAAATATCTTGGGGGGCATCCTACAGAGTGCATCGTTGATGCTGATTTCATTGTTGTTTCACCAGGGGTGCCGCTGAATATTCCAATTCTGTGTGAGGCACGGGCGTGGAAAATTCCCATTCTCGCCGAATTAGAAATTGCTGCGAGGGTATGTCCAGCACCGATTGTGGCTATTACCGGAACGAAGGGCAAATCCACCACGACCTTGCTCACAGCAGCGATGTTAAAAGAGAGGGATCGGTTCACCAAGGTCTGTGTCGCAGGAAACATTGGTGTTCCCCTCGCAGCAGAGGTTCAGAACCTAACGGATCGAGACATAGTCGTTGTTGAGGCGAGTAGCTTTCAGTTGGAAAGTACTGTCGCTTTCCATCCAGTGGTAAGTGTTGTGCTTAATTTTTCGCGCGATCATTTGGATAGACATGGAACGATGTCTGCCTATCGCGAGGCGAAACAAAAGATTTCCGAGAACCAGACTTCTGATGACTGGATGGTTCTCAACGGTTCGGATGCCTCTGTCAAGGGTTTCGCTGCATCTACGGCAGCAAGAGTTGTCTATTTTACAGATGAGGTTGTGAGGGAACACTCCTTGTTTTCGGGAACGTTTAAGAACGGTTTAGGACTTTTTGCACAGGACGATGGTGTGCGAGAGAAGATTTGTGATGTAGGGGATATTCCGCTTCCAGGGGCACACAACTTACAGAATATACTCGCAGCAGCGGCAGTCGCACGAATTTTCGGCGTTACAGGAACGCAGATTCAAGCCGCACTCCAAAATTTTGACAGATCGCACCCGGCTTTGGCACACGCTTTTGAACCGGTAGGGACCTTAAATGATATTGAATTCATAAACGATTCAAAAGCGACAAACGTAGCGTCAGTCAAAGCGGCACTTGAATCGATACAGGGGCATCGAGTTATCCTGATAATGGGCGGTTATGATAAGGGAAACGACTATACCCCCCTATCTGAAATCGTTCAGAACCGTGTTAAAGCCGCTGTTATGCTCGGAGAATACACGCAACAGATTGAAAAAACGCTCGCCAATACAACAGACATTGTGAAGGCAAAGACGATGGCGGAAGCGGTGCGGATCGCCTATAGGCACGCTACTGCTGGTGATGTTGTTCTCTTATCCCCTGCGAATGCCAGTTTTGATATGTACACTGACTATAAAGCACGCGGGATAGCCTTTAAGGAAGCAGTTCAGGCACTTCAACGCCTTATTAATTAGAGGATTAAAAAACGCTACAATGGCACTCAATTTCCAAAGACGAGACCGCAATAAGCAGAACTCCCCGGCTAATGTAAAGTCCGGACGCAATTATTGGACGAACACACGCGCTTATAGTGTTGTCGAAGAAAACCAGAGACGGGTGATGGAAGAAACCTCTGCGTCAAGACCTGGACGAATGGATCGAGGCATAATTGCCCTGACTTTCTGCCTCATTGCCATAGGTGTTTTGATGGTCTACAGTTCGAGCCATCTTCTCTCTTCAAGACACTATGACGGCTATAGTTACCGGTACTTGCAGATACACATTATTGCTTGTGCGATTGGTTTAACAGGGATGTTTGTGGCTTCCTATTTACCCTATAGATTTTATGCGAAGCATGCCAATCTTTTTTTGATCCTCTCTTTTGTAGGCTTACTCCTGGTCTTTGTACCGAGTTTGGGCGCAAGTGTGCAAGGGGCAGAGGGTGGGAGGTTTAACCGTTGGATTCGTATAGGGAACTTACCTATTAATTTTCAGCCTGTTGAATTTGCAAAAATAGCATTGGTCATCCATGTAGCGCATTTTATAAGCAGAGATCCAGAGCGCGCCAAGAGTTTCTTTAATGGTGTATTGCCGAATATATTGATTGTTGGTGCCGCTTTCGGATTGGTCGCAAGTCAACCTGATTTTGGTTCTGCTTTCTTATTAGCAGTGACGGTTTGTATCGTCCTTTTTATTGGAGGCATCCGAATTCTGCATGCCCTTGCACTTGCTGGCGCAGGCGTTGGACTCCTCAGCCTTCTCATAATTCGGGACCCTTATAGACTCAAGCGGTTCTTGGACTATTTTGCTATGTTGAAGTCGCCGGATGCAGCAAACTATCAGTTAACCCGATCCTTGGATGCACTTGAAGGTGGTGGATTTCTTGGCGCAGGAATTGACAGTAGTCTACAGAAAATATCGCGGCTCCCTTATCCGCATACAGATTTTATCTTCGCTGTGTTGGGCGAAGAATTCGGATTCATTGGTGCTGTGACAGTAACAATCCTTTTTATGTTGTTTATATGGCGTGGGTTACATATTGCCCGACGTACAAATGATCTCTTCGCGTCTCTGCTCGCTACCGGTCTTACGGTCCTAATCGGTTTACAGGCATTCATCAACATTGGTGTTGTGACAGGATTATTGCCAACAAAAGGCATTACATTGCCCTTTGTCAGCTACGGTGGCTCATCAATTGTCCTCAGTTTGGTTGGGGTCGGTATACTTTTGAATATCTCGCGAACCACCAATCCAGCAAGGGATTAACGTCGTCCTGTGGTTTCGTAGGTTTTTTGTCCCACACGATTGAGTAGATTCTGATAAACTTAACTATGACAGATTCTAAATTTTACGATACAAATTTATCAGACGCAAATAGTCTTTATCAAACAACTGTTGAGGAATGGGCAACAGAGAAAAAAGTCGTTATTGCTGGCGGTGGAACAGGCGGTCATATCTATCCTGCCATCGGAATTGCTCAGGCACTACGACGCTTGGATGCTACGGTGGATATTGTGTTCATCGGCGGTCGAGATCGCTTGGAGTCAAAGTTAATTCCACAGCACGGCTTCCGTTTCATGCCTATTTCTGTTGCCGGTTTTCCGCGACGCTTGACTTTACAATGGGTTCCAGTGCTCTGGAAAGCCTTTCGCGGTCTCCTCCAGTCGTTGCACTACATGAAAGAACTGAAGCCGGACATCGTTATAGGAACCGGCGGGTATGTCTCAGGTCCAGTGCTTTTAGCTGGCCTCCTGTGCCGAATTCCGGTAGCTATTCAAGAACAAAACGCTTCAGTCGGTTTAACAAACGGGGTCTTGGCACGCTGGGCAAAAATGGCATACCTTGCTATGGAGTCTGTTCGTAATAGGAACTCGTTCCGACACACCGAGAGTGTCCAAGTTACGGGAAACCCGATTCGTCCTGCAATCGCCACGTTCCATAAATCTGAAGCGACTTATCGGAAATTCGGATTGTTGCCGGAGCGGAAGACGATCTTTGTGATGGGTGGAAGTCAAGGCGCACACGCTATCAATGACGCAATCGTGGCTGCATTGCCGCATTTACTGGAATTTGCTGACCGACTCCAAATAGTGCATCAGACAGGCGCAGCTGAGGCACAAACTATTCAGGCTGTGTATCACGACAAACTTGAATCACATCCCGAATTTCGATATTGTGTCCAACCCTTCTTTGATACTATTGAGGAGATCTATAGCATAGCAGATGTTATGGTATGTAGGGCGGGTGGAATGACTGTCGCTGAAGTTACTGCTTGTGGCATTCCCGCAATTTTCATTCCTTTACCCTCGCAAACAGGGAATGACCAGGTATTGAATGCTCATGCTGTCGCAGAAAAGGGCGGTGCTGTTGTCCTTGAACAGGGCATGTTTACAGTAGAAGCCCTTGTTCAAAATCTTGTGAATATCGGACTTGATGAAAATACACATGAAAGAATGGTAGCTGCAAGTCGAGCACTCGGTAAACCATACGCCAGTGATCACATTGCCAGGTCTATTCTTTCGTTCACTTAGTTGTTTTTTGTAATTAAGGTTGATTTCTTGCCTCGTAATAGGTTAAAAAATTAAAAGATACTATTAAGTAAGGGCAAAACAACTGTATGTTTGGAAAAACGCGACATATTCATATCATCGGCATCGGCGGTGCTGGCTTAAGCGGTATTGCTGAAATCTTGCTCGACCTCGGATTTAAGGTGACCGGTTCGGATATCAAAAAATCTGATACAACGGAACACCTACGAAACATTGGAGCCACTGTCTTCTATGGACATGCCGCAGTGCAGATGCAAGGTGCCGATGTTGTCGTTGCTTCCCCCGCTATTCCGCCTGAAAATTCGGAGCTCCTCGCTGCACAGGATCAAAAAATCCCTATCGTTAGGGGTGCTGAGATGCTCAATGAAATTACCCGGATGCGCTATAGCGTGGCAGTCAGCGGAACACATGGAAAAACAACTACGACTGCAATGACTGCTACGGTCCTGAGCAGTCTTGATCCAACGGTCGTTGTGGGCGGAAAACTCGTGAACGGCAGCCATGCCCGGAGTGGTGAAGGCGATGTCATGGTAATTGAAGCCGACGAGGCTTATGGTTCTATTGAGATGTTCTATCCGACTGTGGCTGTTGTCACATCGGTCGATGCTGACCATCTCGATTATTATAGTAGTGTTACCGAAATTGGGGAGACCTTTCTCAAATTCATCAATAAGGTGCCTTTTTATGGCACAGCTGTTCTCTGCTTGGATGCAGAGAATATTCAGAAATTTATTCCCAGAATCGAGAAACGCTATCTTACCTACGGGCTTGAAACTGGGGCTGATTTGGTCGCTGAAGGAATCGTTGTTGAGGGACCTACATCCCGCTACCGAATCCGGAAAGATGGACATCTCTACGGTGAAATCCATCTTAAAATGCCCGGACGTCATAATATCTCTAATTCCTTAGCAGCCATAGCAGTCGGACTTGAGTTGGATATCCCATTTGACCAGATTCGCGAAAGACTTGAGTCGTTTGCTGGCGTACACCGGCGTTTTGAAATACTTGGTAAGGCTAATAATATTATCATTGTTGATGATTACGCACATAATCCAGCGAAATTAAAAGCAGCACTCAGTGGTGCCCGAGATGGCTACAAACGGCGTATCGTCGCAGTTTTTCAACCGCATCGCTACCAACGTGTCAGGGACTTGGCAGATGAATTCTCCCGCTCCTTTTATCAGGCAGATGTACTTATTGTTACTTCAATCTACGGTGCTGGCGAAGCTCCTATTGAAAATGTCACCGCTGAGAAATTGGCACAAGCAATACAGGCGCATGGGCATCGACAAGTCCTGTACGTACCAGACACAGATGAAGTTACGAATGTTCTTATGGAGATAACCCAGCCAGACGATATTGTTATTACACTCGGGGCTGGAGACATCAGTAAGGTAGGACGAGAATTTTTAACAAGACTTCAGGCGAAAAATTAATCATTTTCTTCTTGTTTTGTATCTTCTTTTATAATCTTCTCGTTTTTACCTACAACTTTTGACTTAATCGCGCACCGAAAAAATAGAAAATTATTTAGATAGGTCTGCTATTGACCTTGAGCCGAGAACGCATCATTAAAACCAACGACGCACGAATGTTTGCTCGATCACAACGCAAAAAATACGGCACTTATGTGCGCGAGACTTCAATGCCTACAAGGCGACTTGGTAAACATCCTAACGCTAAGGTATACACGTACCGGCGCGTGATTTTTGTCGTCGCTATTCTACTTACTTTCGCTTTTATCGCGAGGATAGTACTCAGTTTTTTTGGCACTGAATATGTCTCTCTTGAATTGTCTGGAAATGTACACTATACAGAAGTACAAATCTATGATATATTGGCTGAGCAGTTGGACAACATCGTTACAGATTCTGAAGGACAAACGGAGAATTATCTCAAAGAAAACCTGAGTTATATTAAAGAGGCACACGTTTCCAAGCATGTCATGAAACGTTTGTTTACTGTTGAAATTACTGAGCGTGAACCTTTTGTCTTACTCAGGTTTTATGAGGGTTTTAAAAATCCGCCTGTCCTCGGTACAAGTGTTGATCAAGATTGTTCGTTTTTCTTGCTGGATGTTGACGCACATGTTTTGGAGCGTATAGAGGTTGGAGAAGCGGGGGTGCCGGTGGAGAAGCGATTTCAAGGAATGGTTATGCTTATTGCAGCGGGTGATAAGTTCCCAAAAGTTGGCACTGTCGTCCAAACTTCTGGAGTCCCCGTGGCTGTGAAAGTCTTAAAAAGTGCTGTGATACAGCAACCCGAACTGGCCAAACAAATAGAAACTATAGACGCGAGCCGTCCACAGCAAATTAAAATGCAAATTGAAACGTTACCTCTGCCAGTTTGGATTGCATCGGATACGGTTGAAGCCGGACTTCATCATGTTGCGTTGCTTTTGAAACAGCATAGGGGTCGTATACTCGAACTTCTCAAAGTGCCTCCAGATGCAACGCAACCGTACTTGGACGCGAGATTTGAAGATTCGATCTACTTAGGCGGTTATACGCAAAAGCAATAACGTCTATCTCGTAAATACTGGATCGTGCGGAGTGTGAAATCTCCACCTCTCAGTCGTATTCAGAAAAGAGAAAAGGGGGTGAAAACTTATATGCCTAAACAGAATGTTATCGCGGGACTTGATATCGGCTCGAGCAAAATTTCGGTAATCGTTGGGAACACGCTGCACGGTAGTGGTGAAAAAATAGGAATCGTTGGTGTCGGTCACGCGCCTTCCAAGGGACTTAGAGGTGGTGTTGTTGTTGACATCAATCAGACAGCCGAAGCTATCCGCAAAGCCATCTCCAGCGCAGAATTGATGGCGGGTGTCAAAATTGATTCTGTCTGTGTGGGAATCTCTGGGGAACATATCATTGGTCAGACTTCGCATGGGGTCGTTTCTGTTGCCAATACTGAAATTTCACATGAGGATGTTGAACGAGCAATGGTGGCGGCGAAGGCAATCTCTATTCCTTCCGACCGTGAAAATTTACACGTTATTCAACAGAGTTTTGTCGTTGACGCACAAAGCCGTATCAGGGAACCTGTTGGGATGTCAGGTGCACGCCTTGAAACCTATGCCTATATTATTACGGGTGGAACAACGGCTATTCAGAATTTGCTCAACAGTATTGAAAAGGCTGGCGTGCCGATCGTCGAAACGCTCGTCGCGGCACCGCTCGCGGCATCTCAAGCAGTCCTCTCAAGAGATGAACGGGAAGTCGGAATCGCACTTGTTGATATCGGTGATGGAACAACTGAAATCATCGTCTATAAAGAGGATTCTATCCAACATACAGCCGTAATTCCTGTCGGAGGGCAGCACATCACTAATGACATCGCTCAATACCTAAAGGTTACCCTCCCGGAAGCTGAAGAACTAAAAATTCACCGAGGATGCGCATGGACGGAATTGGTCACAATGGATGATGTACACCCGATTCCCGTCGCTACGGATGCAAAGCCGCGTTTCATTGATCGATATGAACTCGCACAAATTATCGAATACCGTATGGCAGAAATCCTTGAGATCATTGCTTATGAATTAGGGGATACACCGCTTCCGGGCGGACTCGTATTCACGGGTGGAACCGCACTCATCGATGGACTGCAAGAACTTGCTGAGGCTATGCTACAACTTCGTGTTCAGATCGGATACCCCAAAGGAATACAAGGATTAACCGATCGCGTAAATCATCCAATGTACGCTGCTGGCATCGGACTCGCTCTTTACGGTGAGAGCCTCAGACAACAAGAGCATGAACACCACATGCGCCAACGCGGTAATACCTTTGGGGCACTCCTACAACGCGTCAGAGAGTGGTTCGGGTATTAAATCCACGGTTTTATGGGCTGATCTTGATCCACGCTGAATGTGTAAGGTAATTTAGTTTGTCTCTAATTTCGGTCTTTTGTTCAAACCTCTTTTTGTAAGAAGGATTCTCCAATCCCGACGCTTCTTATAGGAACGATTTCCTAATCGCAACTACTTTTGTAGAGGCGACAGAAACCTAAAACTGAATGACCTAAACTTACAGGAATACTTGACTTAAGTCGTCTATTAGCGTATAATTTAACATGAAAAAGCGGATTCAATGAAAGTTATTACGGAACCTCAACCTGGAAATTGAGGCTATAACGATAGGAGGAATTAGGTTGCTGTGGCTTACGGATAGTAACTGAAATCCAACATGATAGAATTTGAACAAGAAGAATTTGAAAACTTACGTGCCAAAATCAAAGTCGTTGGTGTCGGTGGAGCGGGTGGGAACGCTGTCAAACGGATGATTGAAGCAGGACTTACCGGCATAGAGTTTTACGCCGTTAACACAGACCAGCAGGCACTCCTGACCTGCCGAGGGGCTACGCAAATCCAGATTGGTGTTAACACCACTGAGGGTTTAGGGTCCGGAGCTAACCCTGATATCGGTAGAAAAGCCGCTGAAGAAGACAGAGAGCATCTGCAAACTATCGTCGAAAATGCCAATATGGTCTTTATCACCGCTGGTATGGGGGGCGGCACTGGGACTGGCGCAGCGCCTCTCATCGCTTCCCTTGCCCGCGAACGTGGCGCACTTACTATCGGCGTTGTCACTAGACCCTTTAACTTTGAAGGACAGCGTCGCGCAGACCAAGCCGAAGCAGGACTTGACGAACTACGCGCCGCAGCCGATTCTGTAATTGTTGTACCAAATCAACGTCTCATTGACACAATGGACAGGAAACTCCCAATTCGGGATGCATTCCGTATCGGTGACCAGATTCTCCTCCACGGGGTTCAGAGTATTTCTGATATTATCACCGAAGCTGGCGAAATTAACGTTGACTTTGCGGATGTTGAGTCCATTATGCGCGAAGCCGGTAGCGCACTCATGGGAATGGGACGCGCAACGGGTGATAATCGCGCACAAATCGCCGCAGAACAAGCAATCAGCTCTCCACTCCTTGAACAGACCAACATCGCCGGGGCTATCGGGATGATCGTCAACATTACTGCCCCCCCGGATTTCATGATGCATGAACTTGATGAGGCGATGCAGGTCATTAAAGATACCGCCACCGATGCACAAATCATCTTTGGGCTTGTTTACAAAGATGAATTGGAACTCGGAGATGAAGTCCTTGTAACTGTCATTGCAACAGGTTTTGATGCGGATGCGGATGATGTTTTCGGTGCTCAAGACAGAGAATACGGCTCGCGGTATGATGATGTGGAGGCTTATCAAAGGCAGCCATTGTCCCCACAGAAGCAACGTGTACCGACTCCCGGCAGGACCAGACCTGGTGCTGGCAGAACACTACCCAGCAGGTCTGTTGCGCCAGTCCGTGAACGCAGACCAAACGTAGAACCACCAATGGAGCAAGAGGAACAGCCGCCGCAGCCGCGGCAAACCAGATCAGCGCGTGGAAAAGAAAATACACGGCAGCGCGGTGGTACGGATTGGGAAATCCCAGCATTCCTCCGTGTTCAAAAAAGAGGGCAGAACAACAAATAGAAATTACCTCTATATTTTCTTCCTATCAGTGCCGCTTTTTTTAATTAAGTGGGGTTTGTAATCCCCGCGCGTAAGCCTAAAGTAGCCTCGATAACGGGATCGAGGCTACTTCATAGATTGAAATCGCATTGCTTTTTCTTTCTCGGCGCGTCTTTTATTCGCACCCTACTATGCCCAAGGATAACTGTGAACTTACGTCAACATTACCAACATCTCCGTAGCCAAGAACAGGGCGGATATAATAATTTCAGGAAACCGAACAAATTTGCACTCGTCTATCCGAGTACCTATGAACTCGGAATGTCGAGCCTTGGTGTTCAGGTTATCTATGCTACCCTCAACAATCGAGCGGATACCGCTTGCGAGCGTGTCTTTGTGCCTGAATCTCAGTATCTTCGCCAGTTGGTTACTCAAAAAAGTCCGCTTTTCTCATTCGAGACGCAGACAGCACTCAATAGATTTAATATTATCGGATTTTCCGTCTCCTTTGAATCGGACTATGTGAACATCCCGCGGACGTTGGAGCTCGCAAATATCCCGCCACTTGCCGAAGAGCGCACAGAATGGGACCCGCTCATCATCGCTGGTGGTATTAATATCTCTTACAATCCTGAACCCATTGCTGATTTTGTGGATGTCTTTGTTGTCGGGGAGGCGGAGCTTGTCGTTCATCAACTCATGGCACACTTTGACGAGTGGAGGCAACGTGGGGCACCCAAAAGCGAATTGCTTGAAACGCTTGCAACTGTTCCAGGGCTTTATGTACCCAGTTTCTATGACGTAACTTATAGAGATGATGGGACTATTGACGCTGTCTCTCCAAAACCCGGCGTGTCACCGCAGATTCGCGCCGGTGCCGTTCCCAAACTTGATGATGTTGAAACTTGCACACACATCCATACCCCAAATACTGAATTCTCAAATGCCCATCTTATTGAAATTGTGCGAGGCTGCGGGAGACAATGCCGTTTTTGTGTTGCCGACTATGCACGCCGGTGGCCACGGCACCGTTCCGTAGAGAATACCCTTGCCCTTGCAGAACGGGCACGGGGTATTACTGATAGAATTGGACTCGTCGGTGCCTCTATCTCTGACCATCCCGAAATTGATGAAATTGCTTCAGGTCTCGTCGCGCGTGGGTTCCGTATCTCTTGTGCTTCGCTCCGTGCTGAAACCGTCCGTGCCCCTTTGCTCGATGCACTCGCTGACAGTGAACAGGGGACAATCACGATTGCACCCGAAGTTGCAACTGAGGAACTCCAGAAGGTAGTCAATAAGGCGATTCCACGTGAACGTCTTTATCACGTCTTTGAAGAAGCACTGAAACGCGATATTCTCAACCTCCGTCTATATTTTCTTATCGGTGTTCCGCAGGAAACCCCAGCGGATGTTGAGGCTATTGTTGATATGGCGAAGGAGATGCGAACCATATTGCTGCCGCACGCAAAACGGACCGGCAGGATGGCTCGTATCAGTTTTACTATTTCTCCGATGGTGCCAAAACCGCATACGCCTCTCCAGTGGGTAGCGATGGAATCCCCCAAAACCATTGCCCGAAAACTTGACTTTTTGAAACGCGAAATTAACCGTCTCGGTAGCATAAAAGTCGGATCCGCAAGTGCAAGACTCGCACACCAAGAAGCCGTTTTCGCACGCGGCGATCGGCGACTCGGAAAGGTTATATTAGAACTCGCACGCGGGACATCATGGAACCAAGCCTTCCGTAAATGCGGGTTGTTACCTCATTTTTACGCCACGCGTGAGCGTCCACTGCATGAGGTCAATCCGTGGGACCACCTCGACCTCAACGTCAAACCTCAATTTTTACAACTTGAATTCCACAAGCAGGAAAAAGGTTTTATGACCAGTGCCTGTGACACAACCGTCTGTAAAAAGTGTGGTGCTTGCTAATTTCTCGTGCTGCACCGCTTAACCTTGCTGAATCCGATTTGCTATCTGGTAAATTTTAATGTTTTCTTAGGAGGAATTCACTATGGGCAAATTCAGACAATTTATAGGAGTGTTTGTTACAATATTTGTGGTGCTAACCTTTACGGCTCCTTTGTATGCAGGGTTAGATGATAAATCCCTCGTTTTATACCTCTCCTTTGATGAAGGGAAGGGAGGGAATGCTGCAGACGGTTCTGTACACGGTCATGACGGTGAGCTTATCGAGGATCCCGCGTGGGTAGATGGACAGTTCGGCAAGGCTTTAGAGTTTGATGGCACGAAGCAACAATACGTCATTGTGCCTATCAACGACACTTTACAATTAAGAGAAGAATTCTCTGTCGCTTTCTGGGTTAAGCGGGACAAAGCCCAAATTCGAGATTGGAATTATATGGTGGCTGCTGGAAGTTTGAAATGGGCAACGATTTTTCAGAATGCCAGCAGTAATACTTTTTTCTGGTCAACATCGGGTGGTGCGTGGGCACAGAAAGCCGTCAGCGACGATATTCAACCTGAAGATTGGGTCCATTTGGCAGTCACACACGATACCGGATCAAAGGTCACCATCTACAATGACGGGAAAGTAGCCGGTGGTGGTGCTAAACCGCCGCCTGTTGATGAGATTGACGGTTCTATTATGGTCGGTGCTCGCCATCCCGGTCAAGAATTTTTCACTGGGATCATTGATGAGGTATTTCTCTTCAACCGGATTATCACCGATGCGGAAATCAGCGACATTATGAACGGCGATTTCCTACCCGTTGAACCCGCAGAGAAACTCACAACGACATGGGGGAGTATTAAAGCAGATCGCGATTAGTTATTCGCATACCGCTGTTCGCGATTCGCGTACCGCTGTTCGCGTCTTTTGTACCACACGCCAAATGCCCGGGGAATGCCACACGGCATTCGTACCCCGGTGAAGCCCACACGGGCTTCATACCGTTGATTTCATGCCATAAGGCATGAATACCGTTGATTCTGATTTACGCGCATTTGGCGTTGATTCCTGTTAGTCTGTGTCGGACAGTCTGCGGTCTGCGGTTCGCTATCCGCTTATCGCGATTTGCGGTAGACGGTTCGCGGGAAACGGAAGCGTATGTTGAAAATTATTTTTATCATATATCTTCTCTTCACCACTTTTGAAATCTCTGCCTTATCTAATCCCTCACCCGCTGAAAAGCATTATCAGAACGCCTCCGCTTATCACGCTATTGGCGAGTTTGAGCAAGCCGTCGCCGAGTACAAGAAAGCCATCGCTCTTGCACCAAAATCTCCTGTCTTTTATAACAGGCTTGGTATTGCGTATTCTGAACTGAAGCAGTATGAGGCCGCGCTTGATGCCTATCAGACGGCGTTGGCATTATCTCCTATGACGGCTGAGCCACACTATAATGTTGGACTCGTTTACCTCAAGAAGGGGAGCCTACCTGACGCTACTGAGGCGTTTAAGCGAGCGATTGTCGTCGATTCAGAATGGGAGGATGCTTATGTCGGACTCGGTGAAGTCCACTTGAAACAAGGGGATTTTGAACAGGCCACCCTTGCCTATAACAAAGCCATCCGTCTTAACCCGAACGATGCTGGCGCAATTTTAGGATTGGGTAAGGTTTATCTTAAACAGGATCACTTAGATGAGGCAATTACTGCCATTGAGAAGGTGATCGAAATTCAGGTTGATAATACAGAAGCACACTACCAACTTGCACAGGCATATATCAAGCAAGGCAAAAAAGAGAAAGCCGCCTCAGCGATGGGGTTTTTCAAAGTCCTCCGGCAGACAGATCCGCTTCTACAGGAAGCCGAGATGTGGGTAAAACGACATCCTAATGACGCAAGAGGCTATAACAATCTCGGTATCGTTTACCTTGCCCGCCATCGCTTTTCGGACGCAATTGCGAACTATAAGCGTGCGATCTCTCTTGATCCAGCCTTAGCCACTGCGCATTACAACTTGGGGCATGCTTACCATAAACAGGAAAAAATTAAGCTCGCTATCGCAGCGTATCGAGCCGCACTCGCTATTGATACCACACTCGCCATTGCGCATAATAATATTGCTGTCTGCTATATCGAATCAGAATCTGACCTTGATAAAGCCCTGCTTCATGCTCGAACAGCTATCCAACTTGCCCCTACTGAGGCTAACTATTGGGATACACTCTCCCAGATTTGCCACCTCCTTGGATTGGAAGATGAAGCGCGCCATGCCCGTGAGAAGCAGAAGGAACTTTCTCAAGAAGAATGAGATACCTCTGTTACATTCTCTTTTCTTTTAACTTTATCCCTTACATCTCTGCCGAAGTCCAATTCCTTGACGTAACGACCGCTGCAGGAATCAACTTTCAGCATGTTGATGGCAGAACCGGTGAGAAGTATCTCATTGAGACCCTTGGCTCCGGCGCACTCTTTTTTGATTTTGATACTGATGGGCACCTCGACCTTTATATAGTCAATGCTACGCATATCCCGCCGCCGCTCGACGGAAAAGCCAGTCAAATAGAAGAACTTCCCGAAAACAAACTCTACCGGAACAACGGCGACGCCACCTTTACTGACGTTACCCACAAAGCAGGGGTTGCGGATACCGGTTACGGTGTCGGATGCGCTGCTGCCGATGTCAACAACGATGGCTATCTCGACATCTACATAACGAACTTCGGACCTAACCGACTCTATTACAACAACGGCGATGGCACTTTTACAGATGTGACACAGAAGGCAGGCGTTGGCGATGAGCGTTGGGGAACAAGCTGCGCCTTTCTTGATTACGATTTAGACGGAGACCTTGATTTGTACGTCGTCAACTATATGAAGTTTTCTATTGCTGAAAACCGATGGTGGGAGACCCGCGGAATCAGAACCTATTGTAGCCCAACAGATCAGATTGCGGGGAGCCATTTTGTCAGTGAACCTGATATTCTCTATCGTAATAACGGAGACAGTACCTTCACCGATGTCACCGAAAACGCAGGTATTTCGCATCGTGCCCTCGGTCTCGCAGTCGCAGTCGGAGATTATGACAATGACGGTTACCCCGACATTCACATCGCTAACGATATGGAAGCCGATCTGCTTTACCACAACAACGGTGATGGCACTTTCACCGAAACCGCTGACCTGACGGGGACAGGTTACGATGGAAACGGTTTCCCGGGAAGCGGGATGGGAAGTGCCTTCGGTGATTACAATAACGACGGCTATCTCGATCTTGTCGTCAGTAACGCCTCTGATTTACCAGTTGTCCTCTATCGAAATGAGGGTGCTGCCTTTTTTTCGGATGTCTCTTTTATCTCAGGAATTGGCGCAGCCACGCTTCCCTATTTTAAATGGGCAGCCGAATTCTTCGATTACAACAACGACGGTCTTCTTGACCTCTTTGTTGCGAATGGACATCTTCAGGAGAACATCTCGCTTTTCTCGGACAGCACGTATCCGCAGTCAGACTTACTTTTCCGCAATACGAGCCAGCAGGACGGCACATATCACTTTACCGATGCTTCTGCCGAAGTTGGTCTCACGCAACTTCCCAGGAAGGTTAGTCGTGGTGCGGCGTTCGGGGACTATGACAATGACGGTGATATTGATGTGTTCCTTAACAACTCCAATCAACCGGCGACTCTTCTCCAAAATGACGGAGGGAACAGCAATCACTGGCTCACGGTCCAACTTATCGGGACACAGAGTAATGTATCAGGTATCGGTACAAAGGTGTTTGTAAAGGCAGGGGATCTATCTCTTTTCAGGGAGGTTCGTAGTGGCGCGAGTTACCTATCCCAAAGCGATCTCCGCATTCACTTTGGACTTGGAGAGAACTTGACAGTTGATACCTTAGACATTCATTGGCAAAGCGAACAGAGGGATCAATTTTCTAATCTAAAGTCAAATCAGATTTTCCGTGTTAAAGAGGGACATGGGTTGATACTTCCGTCCACAAACTGAAAGTTTGTGCTACAAGACCGGACCGCAAACTGCTATTTTGCGTCCGTGCTCATAACCTTTTCTGCTCTCTGCTGGAATTATCCCTCTCCATCCGGAATCTCTGGCCAATTATGTTCCGGTGAATACCCCAATTCCACGTTCCCCGGCTTCCATGCGAAACGAGAATCAGCACGTCCCGCAACGGCGTTATAAGCACCGTACTTTACCGTCTCCGTCTGAATCGCACACGCAACACACTGTGCGACATCTCTCGGATCCACATAAACAAACCAAGGATCCGTCACAACATCAGGAGCTTTCGGACCCGGATTCTGTCCATCACCCGCAATAACACCCGGACGCACATGGATTACGTCCAATCCGTGCGCCTGATGATATGCCGCGCCGATCTGCTCACCGAGATACTTCGCCAGCGAATAGTAGAGATCCCCCGGACCAAACACGAAGTCGTCACCTGCCTCATAAGGCAGTTTTGCACCCGGCGCAGGATGACACGCCGAGATACTGGAGATGTTCACCAGTTTTTTCACACCTTGCTGCACACAGGCTTCTGCTACATTCCACGTCCCTTTCACCATAACATCTGCAAATAACGAGGCAGGTTTACCAGACCGTCCCCGCACCAAGGCAACCAGATGCACAACAACGTCCTGTCCAGCACACGCCGCTTCAATTTCATCAGGATTTGTCACATCCGCCTTGATAAAAGTCGTGTCTGGAAATGGATGCTCGGGTTCAACGATGTCCGTTAGCGTGAGCTGATACGCGCCGCGCAACCGATCAATAATAAATTGCGCCAGGTACCCGCTTGCACCCGTAATTAGAATCTTTTCAATAGGCATCCGTGTCTGTCCTTCCGCGGTTCGCGATTCGCGGTTCGCTATCTGCTAAACAAAAGGGGCTTCCGTCTCGTAAAGCGTAGCGTTATAGCCGACAAGAAACACATCACCCGTTCGCACTGTCGGGGCGCGGAGACTACCGCTGCGTCCAAGCACGGCTTTTAGGATTGATTCTTGAGGGTCTTCCGTTGGCACAAAAGTTTCGACGCGCCTCCCTTTTGCGACAACGATCCGTTCTGCACCGACCATTAATTCCCATACCGCCGCTGCCTCCATTTTCTCTTTTCGGGCATCCGTGCGACTTTCTGGTTGGAGGTTCTTTGTGTCAAGCACCGCTTGCACTTTTTTGCATGAGTTTCAGCCATTCCGAAAATAGATCCAATCTATCATCACAATTCCTCCTTGACCCCTCTTTTGTACCGCAAACTGTTAGTTTGCGTGCCCACTACGCACAAACTGACCATTTGTGCCGCAAGTTCCACATACGTTGAGGTCTTACTATATTTGAACAAATCTACTCGTTCCACGACTCTGGACTGCCGCATCAATGAGTGCAAGTGTCTGAAGCGCGTCAGAAAACGGTGAACGGATAAGTGTTCTATCTCCCGTTTCGATAGCACGCAACCATGCCCCGATTTTGTCTAAATTTGAACTGTCGTTAGAACCCACCGGCTCATTAACAGTTTCACCATTCAGATAACCACGAATCGCGTTCTCTACCATATTTGCTTGTAATCGTAGATGTGGGCCGACAACTTCAACCTCAAAACTGAATTTCTCGGTGCCGCAGTGGTTCATGTGCGTCCCAAAAACCCCGTTGTCTAATTGGTACGTCATCTGGATAGCGTTTTCGGCATCGAATTCCGTGCGTTCCAACGCCATATTCTTTATCGCAAGGGCGTGCGCCTGCAGGGGTTTCGGGTTCCCCATAACGAACCGGGCGCAGTCTAACACATGCACTGCCTGTTCCGGTAGTGGACCCCCGCTTATCTCATACTGCAAAAACCACGGTGCCGCTCTGAAACTCAGGTAATAATCAACTGTGCAAACCGTTCGCACCAGATGCACTGTCTCCGAAGCGATCAACGCCTTCAGACGTTCATAGAGTGGGTGATAACGGAGTTGAAATCCGACAGCAGCGATAACACCCGATTCCTCAATGCAGGCAAGACACTTCCGACCTTCAACCATATTCAAGGCGGGTGGTTTCTCGACCATCACCGGAATACCGCGATCGCACGCCATCCGAATAGGTTCCAAGCGAATAGGGGGTGGCGTTGTAATCACCACTCCGTCCATCTCTACATCAAAAAAGGCACCTAACTCAGTGGTCGCAAGTTCAGCATCCGCATGTGAGGCGAGCTGGCGCGCCGCCGCAAGCCGTAGATCATGGACAGCAACGACGCTCGCGCCGTAGTTGATTATTGCTCCCTGATGATGTCTGCCCATATTACCAGCACCGATGATGCCGATTGCTAACGATTTTTGACTCGTCATTATTTTTTCAAATTTCCCCACGTTGTCGTAAGTTTCTCGTGTGGTTCAACCGCCATCGGGTCTCTGCCCCCGTAAATCTCTAACTCATCAACACGCGCACCGCCATTCGCGCGTATATGGAGGCGCAACCAACGAGCTTCTACATCCTTAAAAGTGAACTCAGTGGTTTCGCTAATCGGATCCCCTTTGTGTGTGTAGACCTTTTCCCATGTGTTCGCATCCGAATCTGGATCCGCTTTCGTGGTCGCCACGAGAATATCGAAATCAACAGTTGTCCGATCCACAAACCCTTGTGAGTGATCGCTACCGAATATGATCCGATTCACATTCGCGACATCGCCCATATCAATCTGCGCCCACCCCGGTATTGCACCGATGATCCAACTCCGGCAGTTATTATAGAAACCGTCGTTGAGGTATTCAGTGCAGTGCCGCCGTGGACACCAGCCTGCTATCTGTGAAGACGCTTCCGCCGTCGCATCTTTCAGGAGTGCCAAGTTCGGTTCATCATCTCGAACCGTCGGCACGAATTCCGGTCCCGGCTTACCACCCGCCTCACAAGCATCCGTTGCCGCTTTGATATCCTGCTCCTTGAATTCGTAACGTCCGAATTTTTCAGGTCCCTTATCTTCTTCGTGAAGTGCGAAACCAGTAGGTATGCCTATTAGCATTACCACTATCGCAATACCGCAATATGTTACCCATCTCATTGGGCATTCCTCCATTTATCTTTTGTTGGTGTGATTTCCAAATCCCGACCAAGAGGTAGTACGTGCTATACATATAGGACTTACGCATGCTGCTCTTTTGTAGCACAAACTTCCCAGTTTGTGGCAGGCGAACGCTGTGGTTTCGGAAAATTCGCATCTCACAGAACGGACTGCAGTCAAAATTGCGTAAGTCCTAACATATTATCACATATCCGAAATTATCTCAAGAAAACCATTTTCGGGTCCTCAGATACCAATCTTCCACCTTTCCGCAGCACAACAAAAAATAATTTGCTTTCTTAACAAATTTATAGTATAATTAACAAGAAACAATCCCCAATGTAAAAAAACAGAATTTGGCTTCTAACTGCACCGATAAACAGGATTTTGTTGTCGCACAAACTGTTAGTTTGTATCCTTTGCGGATAACCTTTAAATCAAACTCACGTTAGGAGAATCCCATGCGATCCCAAGATGCCATTGAGGAACAGTATCGCGAGGCTGCGAATACGCTCGTCGAAAAAGTTCAGAAGGATCCCTATATCCTCGCTGCGATTGTCGCTGGTAGTTTTTCCTATGCGCAGGTCTGGGAAAAGTCCGACCTTGACGTTGAACTCATCGGCAGAGACGCAATTCGTCCCACACAATCCTTCTTCTCCCTCGTCGAAAACGGTGTCAACATCCACGCCAATATAACACCCCGAAAGGCTTTTAAACAGAACATAGAGCGCGCGCAACAAGGGTCTTTCATGCACTCCTATTTCTCGCACAGCACGCTCCTCTTTTCGCGCGATGCCTCTATTGAGGAGTGGTATGATAAAAACGCCGACCGCAACAGCATCGGCGAACGCGATAAGCAGCTCCAAATTCTCAGCGTTGTCGCCAGTACCTTGCCAAGCCTGCTATACGCCGAAAAACAGTTTTACGTCAATCAGGATTGTCTCACCGCTTTTCTCTCCATACTTGACGCAGTCCAAGGATTGGCACGGGTAGAAGTTCTTTTAAATAATCAAATCCCCGCACGCGAGGTCATCCAACCCGCCCTTGAGTACAATCCTGACTTCTTCAACAGCGTCTATACCGATCTCATCAACTGCGAAAAGAATGAATCTGTTATTCAGGGCGCGCTTAATGCAGTTAACGCCTATCTTGATGAACGCCAGTTTATCTTCCAACCCATTCTCGATTATCTTGAAGAGCAGAAGACACCCCGCACTGGCACCGAGTTAAATGCCGACTTGGGACACAATCCACACGGTGAAAGTGAAGAGGAACCAGAATTTGACGAAGAATCACTCGACCTTGTGTGCCAATGGCTCACATGGAAAGGGATCATCAGACAAGTCGCAACCCCCGTAAATCTCACAGTCAAAAGCCAAATCGCCGTCGAAGAACCCGCCTACTACTACGACAGCACCCTTGTAGGAGCGAGTTCCACTCGCGATCCTCGCGATCCCTCTGATCCTGTAGGAGCGAGTTCCACTCGCGATCGCGAAGACATCCACACGCAGATTCACAACGCACTAAATAATTTAACAGACACACTCGAACGGGACCGCTACATCCTCGCTGCCGTTCTCACGAACAACCTCGCCCAAGACAACGTCTGGGAGAAGACTGCCGTTCACATAACATTGATCCTCCGAGACGGCACAAAGTTCAGGCGAAAAGAATTTCAACTCATCGAAGACGGCATCCCGTTCCGGGTCGAACTCTACACCCGCAGCGATTACAAGAAATTATTGGACAGAACACTGCAAGGCAGCCGACTCCATTCAATCCTTGCTGAGAGTCGTGTCCTCTTTTCCAAAGACAGCCTTTTTGCTGTGGACAGCGATGTGAGTTTTCCTGTTGGTGATCCTTCTTGTCTGCAGGTCGGGGACAGAGATAAGCAGTCCCAACTTTTCAATACTGCCGCTAACGTAACAGGCATCCTCGCCAAAGCCGAGAAGTGGTTACACCTCAAACACGACATCGATTATACCTTTCTCTACCTAAAATACGCGATTACGAATCTGGCACGTATTGAAGTCCTCAAACACGGCGAAACCCCCAGGCGCAAGGTTATCTATCAAGCACGCAAACACAACCCAGACTTTTTCAACGCTGTTTTCATTGACCTCATAGACAAACCCAAAACTGAAGTTATGCTCCGCGAGGCACTCGAACGCGTCGATCGGTATTTGGAGGACGATTTGCAGCTCCTATTCAAACCGTTGCTTGACTTCTTAGAGGCATCCGGTGAGGAGCGGACGATCACCGATCTCTACACACATTTCGGCAAACGCGAACTCACCCTTGGCATGGCGTGCGAATGGCTCGTGCAAAAGGAAATTATCGAACAATTCTCCGCACCCGTCCGTCTGACAATGGACAGCCAAGTTTCCGTAGAGGAACCCTCATATTACTTCGACGCAAACAATCCGTTTCTGTGATATGAATAGACACATTCCTTCAGCGGTAGGGTTTTTGCTTGGGGTGTTTTTGCTTGGGTATTTCTGCGGATTTCTTCACGGTTTCTAACCGCACCCGCGCGCATTCTGACGTTGATTCGCTGAATGTCTAATTAATGCTAAGGTTTACCAGAGTCTGGGAATAGATTCTGGTGGATCCTGAAAATAAATACACATGTTCTTCTCGTCGCTGGCGAGGTTTCCTAACCTCGTCGGTGCAGAGTGTCCAATTAATTCTAATACCATTTCTAAAAGTTTATCTCGCATTAACCGAACCCACTCACACCACACCCGGTAGGTGCGGTTTCTAACCGCACCGAGCAGTGCTGAAAAATAGTCAACCTTTTAAGAGGAATTATCAATTAGAATTGGTATTATAACCCCTGACGGCTGACTGCTAATCGCTAACGGCTACTCAAAATGACCCTATATAAATGCATAAAAAAACTTGACATCTATCCAAAAATATGGTATAATTATACTATACTAAAAATAAGTTTGACGCTAATTTTGAAAAACCCACAATAGCCAAAATGTTACACTTTTCGCCAAATTACGTTTTTTGCACACACGAAAAAATCAAAAGAAAAAAGCCTATAAACCCTTACGGCCATTGAGTTTTCTACAGATTAGATAACAGGTTATCAAATGTTAAGTTGTGTAACATTTAGTGTAACATTTTTAACGTAAATCCGACTTAAACAACGCATGAGGCGCGCTGAAATAATTCGTTGCTATTCGACATGTAATAACGTTATAAATTAGAGTGAATTCCGTAATTATATTCGACACTTCTATTGTACCGCAAACTGTTAGTTTGCGGGTCCTCCGAATACCAAGAACCAAAGACCAAGAACCAAGAACTATAATGGAGAGGAGACATGAGACAAACCGTCGCTGTTAAAGGTGCCCGCGAAAACAATCTACAAAATATTGAAGTCGAAATCCCACGGAACCAACTCGTTGTCGTCACAGGGATCAGCGGCTCCGGTAAATCCTCGTTAGCATTTGACACCGTCTATGCCGAGGGACAACGCCGATTCCTCGAATCCATGTCCACGTACGCCAAACGCTTTATCACGCAGCTCAAAAAACCCGATGTCGATTTCATTGACGGATTATCGCCTGTTGTCTCTATCGAACAGAAAACAATCACCATGAACCCGCGCTCCACCGTCGGCACAATGACCGATTTGCAGGACTACCTCCGTATGCTCTTCGCAACCATCGGTGTCGCCCACTGTCCGTATTGTGAAGCCGAAATTCCGATCCGTTCACACCATCAAATCTTAGAGCGTTTGCTTGCATTGCCAGAGGGTTCCGAGGTGGAGATTCACGCACCCGTCTTTAAAATCTACGGCGAGGATTATGATTACCTCTTCGACGACATCCGTACGAAAGGCTGCAGACACGTCAGAATTGACGGGATTGAACACGACATCAGCGAAGAAATCGAACTCGACCCCGACCTCGAATACGACATACAGGTCATCGTTGATAAATTCTTTATCAAAAAAGATATTGACAGACAGGTTCTCGCCTCTCTTGAACATGCCATGCTTGTCGGTGAAGGTTTCATGCGGTTTGATGTCAAATTTCCTGATGATGCCGAAGCGGATGCCGTAGAACTTTTAGAGGACTTCGGATGCCTGAAACACGGCGTACTCATGGCTGAACTTGGACCCCACCACTTCACCTTTAATGAACCGACCGGCGCATGTGTAACCTGTTCCGGACTCGGCACTTACTTACAGGTACATCCGAACTTATTGGTCCCTGACAAGAGCCGGAGTATCGCCGAGGGCGCGTTCGTCCATCAAGCCTTTAACTACGATCCTGATCGATGGGACGGCAGGACAATGTACAGCCTCGCCGCGCACTACGACTTTGACTTGCACATGCCTTTTGCTGACTTGCCCGAAGAGGTCGTTGATATTCTCTATTACGGCACACACGGCGAAGAATTTCCCATCTTACAACCCGAAGGCGGGCGACCCGTCGAAAAACGCCACCTCGGTCGAAAAATCCGTTTTGACGGAATCGCCACCCGCATTGATAGGCACTATCGAAACTATCGAAAACGCGGGGAGGCGCATTCCGGCATGGAAGAGTATCTCCGAAAAGTGATGGTAGAACGCACCTGTCCCGATTGTGATGGTGCGAAACTCAAAAGACAGCGACTCCTCGTTACGATTGAGAGCCAGACAATCCACGAAGTCGGTGAACTCCACTTTGAAGAATTGCGAGACTTCTTATTGAGTATCACAGATATGCCCGAAAAACAGCGGGAAGCAGGAGAGCGGGTCGTCAAGGAGCTTGTTGCCCGAATTAACTTACTCCTCGGCATCGGACTCGACTATCTCAACCTCAATCGGCGTTCCGCGACCCTTTCTGGCGGTGAATCGCAACGTATCCGTCTCTCTACGCAGATTGGCTCCGGATTAATGGGAATGCTCTACGTCCTTGATGAACCCAGTATCGGCTTGCATCCCAAGGACAATGCGAAGATGATAGAGACGCTAAGAAAATTGCGGGACATCGGCAACACCGTTATCGTTGTTGAACACGATGAAAGCACAATCCGTGCCGCCGATCACATCATCGAACTCGGACCAGGACCAGGGGTCCACGGTGGGCATATCGTCGTCCAAGGCGACCTTGAAACAATCCTTGACTGTACCGACTCTTGGACAGGACTCTACATGAGTGGCAGACGTGAAATCTTACTACCAGAACAACGGCGCGACTTAAACGGCAAATTCCTAAGCATCACCGGAGCACGGGAAAACAATCTTAGAGACATCGACATTGATATTCCGCTCGGTGTATTTATTTGCATTACGGGTGCCTCTGGTTCCGGCAAAAGCACACTCGTCAACGAGATTCTCTACAAGAAACTTTATGCACTCTATCACGACAGCCGAACTCTCTACGGCGCACACGATGAATTGGAAGGACACGAACATATAGACGATGTTATCAACATAGACCAGTCGCCCATAGGTCGCTCGCCACGTTCTAATCCTGCAACCTATATCAAATTTTACGATAACATCCGAAAACTTTTTGCCAGCACACCCCTCTCCGCTGCAAGAGGCTACACCGCCTCCCGATTCAGTTTCAACGTCAAAGGGGGACGGTGCGAAGAGTGCCACGGTGAAGGCACCATTACCACCCAACTCCATTTTATGCCGGATGTTGAAGTCGTCTGTCCAACCTGTAAAGGGGCGCGCTACAATGAGGATACGCTTGACGTTACCTACAACGGCAGAAATATCTCCGAAATCCTTACGATGTCAATTGAGGAAGGCGTTGAATTCTTTGCCGATCAGCGGTTAATCCATCACAAGCTGAGCGTCCTCAATCAACTCGGCATGGGGTATCTCCAAATTGGGCATCCCGCCACGATCCTCTCCGGTGGCGAAGCGCAGCGAATCAAGTTGGCAAGTGAATTGGGTAAAATCAAGCGCGGAAAGCATAACCTCTATATCTTGGACGAACCGACCACCGGGCTTCATATCGCCGACGTGCAGAAACTCTTAGACAGTCTCAATCGTCTTGTGGATACCGGACACACTGTCATTGTGATTGAACACCATCTGGATGTCATCAAGACTGCCGATTATGTGATTGATCTCGGTCCAGAGGGTGGACATAAAGGCGGAGAGGTCTTAGCACAAGGCACCCCCGAAGAAATCGCCAACGCCAAAGCCTCTTTCACCGGACAATTCTTGAAGGACTATCTTATCTAACTTCCGTTTTCCCCAAAAATAGGTAGGCGAGGTTTCCCAACCTCGCCACTGACTGCTGACCGCTGATAGCCATTAAAATATTTCCCCTTGCAAAATTAATCCCAAATTGTGTATACTTTATAGCATGAACGACACCCTATTAAGATCTCTAAATGATGTCCAGCGCGAGGCAGTCCAACACACCAACGGACCGCTCCTTATTCTATCCGGTGCCGGTAGTGGCAAAACGCGCGTCATCACACACCGAATCGCTTACCTCATAAAACATCACGATATTTCCCCGTTCCGTATCCTCGCTGTCACTTTTACGAACAAGGCAGCAAATGAGATGAAGGAGCGTTTAGATACACTCGTTCAAGGCAGCGTTGGCCGAGATCTCTGGGTGGCAACTTTCCATGCAACCTGTGCCCGTATCCTTCGCCGAGATATTGAGAAATTAGGTGCGGGGAGAGAAACTAAAAACGTAACCCGACCGGGAGATCACGCCTATACCCGCAACTTTACTATCTACGATACAGGGGAACAAGCCACGCTCGTCAAAGATGTCCTCCGACAACTCAACTATAGCGATAAGCAGTTTCACCCGCGCGCGATCCTTAGCAATATCAGTCGTGCCAAAAACGAGTCTATCTCACCGGCGGACTTCCGAAATATGGCAGACGGCTATTTTGACAGGGTGGTTGCAGAAATCTACGCACTTTACCAAGACGCCCTCCGTCTGAACAACGCCCTTGATTTCGATGACCTGCTTCTCTTCGCGGTAGAGATTTTACGTCAAAATCCAGAGGTCTGTCGGTATTATCAGAACAAATTCGAGTATATCCTTGTTGATGAGTATCAAGATACCAATCGCTGTCAATATGAACTTGTGCAGTTGCTCACTGGAGCGAAGCAGAATATCTGCGTTGTTGGGGATGATGACCAATCCATCTATGCCTTCCGCGGTGCCGACATTAGGAATATCCTCGATTTTGAGAAGGATTATCCGAACACGTGTGTTCTCCGTCTCGAGCAGAACTATCGTTCTACACAAAATATCTTAGATGCCGCGTGGGGTGTCGTCCACAACAATACGGAACGGAAGGCGAAGAAACTCTGGACTGAAAATAACATCGGTGAACTCGTTACCTGCTATGAGGCGATGGACGAAAACGATGAAGCGGGGTACGTCGGAACCCAAATTGAGGATTGGCATACTGAGGGAGTTGATTACAAAGACTTTGCCATCTTTTATCGAACCAACGCACAGTCCCGAATTTTTGAGGAGGCGTTCCGAACCGCGAATATCCCGTATCAGATTGTCGGCGGTGTCGGCTTCTATGACCGGATGGAGGTCAAAGACCTGCTTGCCTATCTCCGTGTGATGTGTAATCCGAGTGATTCTATGAGTCTGAGACGGATTATAAACGTGCCGAGTCGTGGCATCGGGAGTACCACCCTTCAAAGGCTCGTCGATTTTGCGGTTGAAGAGGGCATAACCCTCTTTGACGCTGTCCATCGGGTTGATGAGATTTCCACAATCAACCGCGGACTTCAGGCGAAGGTCCGTCGTTTTGCGAAAATCTTTGATGACCTTGACGCAACGATCCTCCCTGCAGACGCGCTGGATTATGTCCTACAAGAGACCGGGTACCTCAAAAATTTGCGGCAACAAGATTCGATTGAGGCACAGAATCGCGTCGAAAATATTGAGGAACTCATTAACGCCGTTATCGACTATGAACAAAATCACGCCGAACCGACTCTCTCGGACTATTTGGAGAATGTCGCACTCATTGCGGATATAGATACCATGGAAACGGACACCACCGATATGGTAACTTTGATGACCTTGCACAGCGCGAAAGGATTGGAATTCCCGTTCGTTTTCATCGTCGGTATGGAGGAAGGCTACCTACCGCATCAACGCTCGCTCGGTACCCAAGAGGAGTTAGAAGAAGAACGTCGCCTCTGTTACGTCGGTATCACACGCGCAATGGAGCAGCTCTATCTCTTACATGCGACTTCGCGAAGAACGTATCGGGAAATAGAATATCGCACGCAGTCTCGCTTTATCTCCGAGATCCCAGCGCATCTCATCAAGCAGGTTGACCGTTACCGCTCTCCATTCCGTGAAACAACGGGTTTGTATGAGGTGGTTTCTGAAGAAGATTCTCCAGACTACTATGTGGATCAGATTGTTCTTCACCCGAAATTCGGAAGGGGTAAGGTAACGAAAGTCAATGAGACTGGACACGACGTTTATGTTACCGTTCGATTTAGTCGTGCCGGTACGAAACAACTTGCAACTTCTACTGCACCGCTGCAAACCCTATCTGATTCATAAGGAGACGCAATAAAACGATGGCGACCATTACTACCGAAGGCGTACGCCATGTCGCAAATCTCGCACGCCTCGAATTTAATGACGAAGAGACAGAACATTTTACCGAGCAGCTCGCCCGAATTCTTGACTATATCGGGAAATTGAACGAGCTTGACACAGATGATGTGCCGCCAACATCGCACATTCATCCACACCAAGTTGTTATTATAGGTGGCTCACAAACGGAAGCCGCTCATGTCGCGAAGCCGGATGTCGTCAAGCCGTCGTATCCACGCAAGGAAGTCCTTGCGAACGCGCCTGAACCTGAAGAAGGATATTTCGGAGTCCCCAGAGTCGTTGATCGCAGCCACTAAATGGCTATTGGCTGTTGGCTGTTAGCGATTGGGTATAATACTGTTTCTGATAAATATTCTCTCTTTTGTACCACAAACTGTATGAACATTAAGAATTTAAATCGGTAATTCCAATTTTCCCCAAACTCAGTAGGTGCGGTTTGTAACCGCACCGGACCTTACCGAATTATTTATTTAAACTTCATTTAGTTTGTGTGCTTTTGTAGCGCAAACTGTTAGTTTGCGCCTTCCGAGAGTTAATCATTGTTAAAAATCCTTGTCAAATCCAAAGAAGGTTAGAACGCACCGAAAACCACCGTGAAACCGTAGGGGCTGGGTTCCCCAGCCCGTACAGAACGGTGAACAGATTAAATAGTTTAAAAATGCTTTACGAATTAACGGCACACGCACTACATGAAAAACTCAAGACGCGGGAAATTACCGCTGTCCAACTGGCAGAATCTGTCTATGACCGTATTGACGCTGTTGAGCCTCACGTCAAAGGCTATCTAACGCTTACGAAGGACATCGCCTTGGAACAGGCGCACACTGCGGATGTTAGGTTTCAAAACGGGGACGCTATGCCGCCTTTGGCTGGCATCCCGATTGCCATTAAAGATGTAATCTGCACCAAGGGTGTGCGCACGACATGTGCCTCCAAAATCCTTGAAACCTTCGTTCCACCTTACGACGCGACCGTCATGACCAAACTCCACGAACAAGGAGTCGTTATGCTCGGTAAGACAAACATGGACGAGTTCGCGATGGGGTCGTCTACCGAGAACTCGGCGTATCAGATTACGCACAATCCGTGGGACCTTGACACTATTCCTGGGGGTTCCAGCGGTGGGTCTGCTGCAGTGGTCGCGGCGGATACGGCTATCTGTTCTCTTGGTTCAGACACTGGCGGTTCAATTCGCCAACCCGCTGCGCTCTGTGGGGTCGTCGGTATGAAACCGACGTACGGACGCGTCTCCCGATACGGTTTGGTCGCATTCGCCTCCTCACTCGATCAGATTGGTCCTTTTACAAAAGATGTTACCGATTGTGCACTGCTGCTCAATGCTATCTGTGGCAGCGATGCCATGGATGCAACCTCTGTTGATGTGCCTGTCCCTGATTTCACACAGGGTCTCATCGACGATGTGGAAGGTATGAAAATCGGCATACCGAAAGAGTATTTCACACCGGCGTTAGATACGGAAGTCGCAGACCGCATACAGACGGCTGTTGCTGTTCTTGAACGACTCGGGGCGACGGTTGAAGAGATCTCTTTGCCCCACACGGAGTATGCCATCGCGACGTACTACATTATTGCACCCGCCGAAGCCAGTGCGAATCTTGCACGGTATGACGGTGTACGCTACGGATATCGGCAGGAAAACCCTGAAGACCTGATTAACATGTATAAAAAGACGCGCAGTAAAGGATTCGGTGAGGAGGTAAAACGTCGGATTATGCTCGGTACTTTTGCACTGAGTGCGGGGTATCAGGATGCCTATTATAAAAAGGCACAGAAAGCGCGGACGCTCATCAAATCTGATTTTGATGCTGCGTTTGAGCGGGTTGATGTTATCGCAACGCCTACCTCGCCGACGCCTGCCTTTAAAATAGGCGAGCGAACCGCAGATCCGTTGCAAATGTATCTTTGCGATGTGATGACGACCCCCGCAAGCCATGCCGGACTTCCCGGTATCTCTGTTCCGTGTGGGTTGGTGAAAGACGGGTTGCCTGTCGGGTTGCAACTGCTCGGCGCGCCTTTCGCAGAAGAAAAAGTTTTACGGGTTGCCTATACCTTCGAGCAAAATACGGATCACCATCTGCAGAAACCGCAGATGGGTGTGAATGGAGATGTTTCATCATGAATGCTGTAACTGCACCGTTTGGTGGACTGCTCGGCGCAGCGATAGGTGGCGTGCTGTGGGCAAAGTATATCCAATGGACTGGACGCACAGCTGGTTTTGTTGCTATCGGTATTGGGGTGCTCACTGGACTCGGCATACTTTTCACGAGTAGCCGGAGCCTCGCGCGCGATGCAAAAACGATGTGGCGTGTGGTCAGTGCTGCTGCCGCACTTTTCGCGATACTCGGTATCTTTATCGGGAAGTATCTTGATGTCCAGTGGAACGCAGTCGCGCAAATCGCAGCGCAGCTCCAACAAGAGAATAATATATCATTAGAACAAGCGATGCCCATCGCTACAACCCTGTTTAAAGGGCAGTCTGTCTGGGAGTTGATGCAGTCACGCATGAGTCGCATCGATCTGCTTTACGGTGCTGTTGCTGCCTTTATCGCTTTTCGTATTCCGAGTATCAAAAGGCTACGCAACTATTTTTATTAGGAATTATGTACTTCAACTGTAGGTGCGGTTTCTAACCGCACCGATCCTGTGTGTGAAAATATACTCCTGCTGGCGAGGTTTCCTAACCTCGCCACTGTAAAGTTGATTATGGGTTCCACTAAAATTAAAACTGATGCCTATCGGAGGAAACAAAACATGAAACATTTGATAATACCTTTTCAAAACCCACAAGCTACGACAAAAAACTGTTTTCGCATCTTGTTATCTATATACCTTATCTGTGCCATGCTGCCACTCGGTTGGAGCTCAGATGAAGACGAGAAACTCGTCGAAAACCTTGCACTTTTCTCACAGATATTGGCGTATGTCCAACAGTCGCATCTCGACACCCCGGACACCAAAGAACTCATGGAGGGTGCCATCAACGGCATGCTTCGCAAGTTGGACCCGTACAGCCAATTTATTCCAGACTATACCAAATTTCAGACCGACAACCGCGGCAATTACGGCGGACTCGGCATGACGATCGGTATGCGGGAGGATATGCTCACTGTGATTACCCCTTTTAAGGATCGCCCGGCAGCACTCGCGGGTGTCCAAAACGGCGATGTCATCAGCCATATTGAGGGTGAATCGACGGCACTCATGTCCTTGAACGAGGCTGTTGAGCAGTTACGGGGTGAACCCGGAACACCGGTTTCTATCACAATCATCCGTGAAAACGAGGGGGTACCCATTGAGGTTACCGTCACGCGTGAGGTGATCCGGATTCCGAGCGTGGAAACAGACATTATTGGTGATAAGGTTGGTTACATCAAAATCAATCAATTCCTTCAGACCACGGCTTATGACGTAGATAAAGCATTTGTTGATTTCAAGGAACAGGGTATCCGAGGCGTTGTTCTCGATCTCCGTCTGAACCCGGGTGGGTTACTCTCTTCAGCTGTTGATATCGCCAGTGATTTTCTGAGGCCCGGTCAACTCGTTGTTTACAGTAAAGGGGTTGAGACGCGTGAGGATTTTGTGGCGAAAGGTGAGAAAAGGGAGGAATTTCCATTAATTGTCCTCGTTAATGGCGGGAGTGCAAGTGCCTCAGAAATCGTCGCGGGTGCCATCAAGGACCATGGGCGCGGACTCGTCATGGGTGCTAAGACATTCGGGAAAGCATCTGTCCAGCGTGTGTTTCCGCTGAGAGGTACAAAGGCTGCCGTCAAATTAACCGTCGCACGCTACTATACACCCAACGGTGTCGATATTGACAAAATCGGCATCATGCCCGATGTTGAATCCCCATGGTTTAGTCGTTCCGAGCAGCAGATGCATGTGAAACTCCGTAATCACGAAAAACTCAAAACCTTTGTAGAGGAAAACGGCGATGATGTCTTGAGCCAACTCAATGTTGCCTTTCATGCCTCCCGTGATGATAGACAGGCAGCAAAACTCCGACGGAGTTACCAACGTCTGTCGGATGCACTCGTTGAGGAGCAGATTGTGCTGAGCGATGTCGGCATTAAATACGCGCTGGCACAGATTACGGAAACCTCTCAGGACGAACTGGAACATGACCCACAAATCGTCGCTGCTATGGAGCAATTAAAAGTCCTTGAACTTTTCGCAAAGTAGAACTAAAGGAGAAAACCCCATGCCTGAAGCCAATCCGCCGCAAGCCTTATCCGATGTCCAAACGCCACTGCTGAACTACGTTGACAACAGATGGCAGCAGTCCACGACAGATGAATTACTGGACGTTACGAATCCAGCGAATGGGGAAGTCCTCACACAAGTCCCGCTTTCGCAGGCTGAAGAGGTCCATGAAGCCGCCACTGCTGCTGCCACTGCACTCCAAGACTGGCGGCGGACACCCCCCGTCGAACGTGTTCAATATTTGTTCAAGTTGAAAAATCTCTTAGAGGACAACTTAGACGACATCGCGAGAACCATTACGCTTGAGTGTGGCAAAACGCTTGATGAGGCAAAAGGCGAAATGCGGCGCGCCATTGAGAACGTCGAGGTCGCCTGTGGTATCCCCACGCTCATGCAAGGCACGAATCTTGAGGACATCGCAACCGGCATTGATGAATTCATGATCCGCCAACCTGTCGGGGTTTGTGCTGCCATCGCACCTTTCAACTTTCCGGGGATGATTACCTTCTGGTTTCTACCGTATGCCATCGCTTGTGGGAATACCTACATCGTCAAACCCTCTGAGAAAGTACCCGTCACCATGCAAAAGGTGTTCCAACTCTTGGAGCAGACGGGACTCCCGAAAGGCGTTGTTAATCTGGTCAATGGCGGTAGGGACACTGTAGATGCTATCTTAACGCATCCCGATGTTCGTGCGGTTAGTTTCGTCGGTGCGACCGCAACGGCGAAAGCCATCTATGCGAAAGCCGCGGCAAACGGAAAGCGCGTCCAGTGCCAAGGCGGTGCGAAAAATCCGCTCATCATTCTTCCCGATGCCGATCCGCAATTCACGGTTAACGCCGCGACGGAGAGTGCGTTTGGGTGTGCTGGGCAGCGCTGTCTTGCCGCCTCCCTTGCCTTCACCGTTGGTGACGCACAGGGTTGGTTCACAGAAGCCATCGCTGACACCGCCACTGACCGCGTCGTCGGGAACGGATTGGAAGACGGAACCGAGATGGGACCCGTCATCACCACCGAAAGCAAGACCCGAATTGAGGGGTTGATTCAAGCGGGTGCTGATGAAGGTGCGCGGCTTCTTGTTGATGGTAGGTATCCGAGTATCCCCGGGGGCGAAAATGGAAACTTCATCCGTCCAACGGTTCTCAGTAACCTCGATCCGAAGGGCGATATTGCCGGCACTGAAATCTTCGGACCTGTTCTCGGACTTATCCACGTTGAGACGATTGACGATGCGATCGCACTCGTCAACGATGGACGTTACGGGAATATGGCATGTCTCTTTACAAGTAGCGGCGCATCCGCCCGCAAGTTCCGTTATGAGGCAGAGATCGGAAACATCGGCATTAACATCGGTGTCGCTGCCCCGATGGCATTCTTCCCCTTCAGCGGCTGGAAAGACAGTTTCTTCGGCGACCTCCACGGTCAGAGTTGGGATGCCGTAGACTTCTTCACCCAAAAGAAGGTCGTTGTTGAACGCTGGGCATAGTCTCCAACCATAGTAGGCGAGGTTTGATAAAGTTTAGGAATTTAATCAGGTAATTTCTTAACGTGCGATAAATCGCGTTACTACGAACCAGTCTCCTGTTTGTAGTAGGGCAATTCATTGCCCGTCAATTATCGAATTATTTTATTAAACCTCATTAACCTCTTCTGACCGCTGACCGTAAAAAAAAGAGCCGGGCGTATGCACCCGACTCAATTTCATTGTAGGTATATCTTAACGGGATCTACGGGATTCCCTCTGGTTCCGTCGGGACTGATCACCACGCCGCCGTGTTTCCGTCCGTCGTTTCTGTGTCAACTCCGTCAATTTCGTCATCTGATCTTCCGTCAAAATTTCCTTAAGACCTGCGTTAAGTTTTGCGTTTGTTTCTTTGACGGTTTCGCGTATTTTTCTCACAGTCTCGCGATTGGTATCCGCTTTACGTGCTTTGTTAATTTGTGTTTGAAGTTTCTCGCGGGTCTCCAGATAGATTGGACGTGCCTTAGCCAACGTTTCATCATCCACTTTCACACCGAAGGTCAGAGCGATCCAAGACTGGTGCAATGCGGACACAGGATTTACCGTCCTTGCCATCCTATCACGATTTACATTACGAGATTCCCGTCTGTTCCGAGCAGGTTGATGTGCTGCTGCTATGTTTTCCAAAACAAACATGCCGACCATCGCGATGACTGCGATTGCGCTGAGTGCGAACCATTTCCGTTTCATTTTTCTATCTCCTATGAGTTTTTTAATTTTGTGAATGCCCATTTATTTTCATCAAGGGCGTTCCATTTTGCTTTTGCTTTTTTAGTCAATTCTATCCAGAAAAGGTTCGTGTTTTTTTAATTCTATATCAAAAGCGTTTGATATTTGGACAGGTGTTATGCTATAATTATCGCAGCTGTTACCGATTATCGAACTCACGTTACTATAGAAAATTATTAAGCAAAGTCTGGATATACGTGTGCAGACCGATTTGCAGTTCTGGAAAATTTATCTTGATACATGTTGTCTCAGTCGGCTTTTCGATCCGCCTACGCAGGAACGGATTATTCAAGAAGCTGGGGCTATAGGGCGGACCCTCACTTATATTCGTAGAGGTGATTGGGTTTGGATCTCCAGCGATGTTTTGACAAATGAGGTTAATCAAACTCCGGATCTGAGAAAACGCCTTGAAATGAAAGGTCTGCTAACTCGTGCGCATAAGACGATTTACACTCAGGCAAACGAAAAATTAAGAGGCAAACAACTTGAGTTACTAGGATTCAAGCGTAGAGATGCTTTGCATATTGCATGTGCTGAGAGTGACAAGGTGGATATTTTTCTAACAACTGATGACAGGTTACTCAGAAGAGCACAACGCTATTATACACAACTTCACGTCCGAGTTGAAAACCCGTATACATGGTTACAAGAGGTGGATTAAGATGAACGTTTTAGAGATGACGGATCTTGAGATTTACGAAGCGGCTATTGCAGAGCTAACGGCACAATTAGGATCTGCGCATACAGATCAGTTCCTCCGTCAGTGTAAACCGAACGAGTATGATTATTCTGTTGAGCGGCATAAGTGGTTAGACGATGAACCAGATATTGACACGATTGTTGCGCGTATCCGGCAGAGAGAAGCAGAAGAAAAGAAAGAAGAACGTATCAAAGCCGAGAGGGTTGCTAAGTGGCGTAAGGGCTTATTAGAACTCACCGATATCGAAATCTACGAGGTTGGGCTTAAAATTCTTATAGACAAATTTGATGCCTATGGATATGTCAGATTTTTCCAACAGCATTTCAAACGCCTCAGCGATGTTCAACCCGCCGATCAACCGCCGGTACCCGATAACAACCTGAATGTGATACCTCCAAAGCGGATACCCGCAGCCGAAACACAGGATTAACAAGAGCACCCATGTAAGTTGGATTTACCAGTGCCGGAATGCAAAAAAATAATAACACACAAGCCCAATGATGCCAAAACATATTACAATCTTGGCATGGCTTACTACAAAAAATGCGAATACGACAGAGCCATCGCAGCGTTTAGTGAGACCATAAAGCGCGATCCTGATCATTTTGAAGCCTACCACAATCGCGGCAATGCTTATTGTGATGAACTTGATTTTGAGAAAGCCATCGTAGATTATACCAAAGCAATAGAGATCAAACCTGATTATGCTGAAGCCTACTACAGTCGCGGTAAAGTTTACACAGAGTACGATGCGCGTAACAAAGCTATTACAGACTTTGGCATGGCTATAAAGTTTGACTCTGAACATGCCGACGCGCACGGTTATCGCGCGGATCTTTATCGTGAAAAAGGTGAATATGACAAAGCCATTGAGGGATATAGCATGGAAGTAGAACTCCGACCCGATTATGCCGAGGTTTACTTCGATCGCGGTACTGTCTACCTGAAAAAAGGCGAATATGACAGGGCCCTTGAAGACTTCAATAAAGCTGTAGAGCTCATTCCGACGTTTACAAAGGTTTATGCGAAACGCGCCCGAACTTACTCTCACCTGGGCGAATTTGAACTGGCTGTTCAAGATTATAACAAGTGCTAACTTTTGAGCCGAAACGTCTATACATAATTTTAACTCGTAAAGGAAAGTGAATGTCAAACTCTTGTTACTCGTTACACCAATATACTGTTGATACATTATTGAATTGGATTAAGACTGAGGATATAGTTATCCCCGAAATCCAGAGACCTTTCGTCTGGTCTGCAAACAAAGTCCGTAATTTTATTGATTCCCTTTACCATGGTTATCCTGTCGGATATCTGATTACGTGGCCCAAATCAGATATTTCCCTCCGAGGGGGTGAATCATCAATCCGTGAACGTGTTTTGATTGATGGTCAGCAACGGATGATGGCACTTCGGGCAGCTTTGTTAGGGAAAGAGATCCTAACAAAAAAATATAGAACCCAGCGAATTCAAATAGCCTTTCATCCTGATAAGGAAGCGTTCGCGGTGACGACTAATGCTATCCGTAACGACCCAGAATGGATTTCTGACATATCTACTGTTTTTAACTCTAATTCGGGTTTGCTTCGATTGGTTGATGAGTACTGTGAGAGAAACGATGAGGTTGATCGATATGAAATGGGAGAACGTATAGGAAGGCTTTATGAGATTCGGAATAATTCTCTCGGTGTTATTGATCTCAATGTGGACCTGAATTTAGGAACTGTTGCAGAAATTTTTCGACGCATTAATGGGACAGGTGTGAAATTAAATGCTGCGGATTTTATTATGTCGAAAATGGCTGCAAGTGAACAATATAGCGGACACCTCCTGCGCCAATCCATTGATTATTTTTGTCATCTAGCGACTGTTCCAACTGCTTATGAGCAATTAGTTGATGCTAATTCTATTTTTGCTAGTAGTGATTATTTTCACGCACTGGAATGGCTAAAAGATTGGAGTGATAATATCTATGTACCCGCTTACACGGATATGCTTCGGGTGGTTTTCACGTATGAGTTCAAACGTGCGGACTTAAACAATTTAGTAGACTCGCTCTCGGACGGCTCGGCAGAAAATACATTTCAGCGACTTAAGAACAGTATACGGGCATACATAAATGAGACTAATTTCAAACGTTTTATAGCGATATTGCGATCAGCAGGATTTACAGATGCCTCAATGCTTACGTCGAGAAACGCTGTCAATTCTGCGTACATCCTATTTTTGACGTTACGTACCAAGAATATGGATTCTGGGCGAATTGAAAGATTAGTCCGTAGGTGGTTTGTGATGTCAGTCCTTACAGGTAGATATAGTGGTGAACCACAAGCCACTTTGGGTGAGGATGTTCGAGGTATGAACGCTGAAGGTGGAGCAGAGGTGTATCTTGCAGGACTGGAACGAGCTGGACTTTCAGACGCTTTTTGGAATGAGGAGTTTAGGCAGAACCTGAACCTATCAGGCTTTAAAAATGTTTATTTTAATTTATTCCTCGCAAGCCAAATTAAAGTAAATGACAAAGGTTTTCTATCTCGCGATATTACAGTCCGAGACCTTTTTGCGGGCCAGAGAGACATTCACCATATATTTCCGAAGAATCACCTTCAGAGGATAGATGTTGCTGACAGTAAATACAATCAACTTGCTAATCTTGTAGTGACCCAAGAGGAAATTAATCGTTCAATTGGTGATACTGCCCCCGCAACGTATTTTTCAGAGCTGCAAACAGCATGTGGAGAGGGTGAATCTCGCTATGGTGGTATAGACAACCTCGAAGATTTGAGTGCTAATTTCAATGCGCATTGTATTCCCTTCAGCGGGACAGACACGGCAATTTTTGAAAATTACGATGAGTTTCTGGAGGAGCGTAGAAAACTTATAGTGGCTAAGATACGGGACTACTATCAATCCTTATAACGTAAATTGAGGAATTTATACGGTGAATAATACAACTGAACCTATCAACGCAGCCCCAACAGCGAGGTATGATAGACCGCTTAGTGGCGTGAAAAACATCCTTACGGATGCGCTTTACGAGATGGGTTATGATAACACGTTGGTAGACGTACTCATAGAAAGAAATATTATTGACTTTGACCTCGTTGACTATACGAAGCATGTCATATACCAACTTGAAGAGTACTATGGAGAATCCGCTTTATGGGGTGATCTTGAAAGTGCTGTTGCTATTGAAAGTCTTGAGGCTTCTTTGACCGGAGAACTTGGGGAAACTTGGAGTGCTTCTGAGGGCACCACTTTTCAAGAACGGATCCGAGATACGATCACCGAACCAATTGAGAACTTGGGGTTGAAAGCGGTTTTATGCTATGATTTGCGGAATAGCTCTACCTTATCCGAAGAATTGGAAGGTGTAAAACGGAATTTGGCAATTGACTATAGGGAATCTGATGCTTATCTTCCGCATATTGATCTCGTTGTTTATTCTCCCCGAAACTCGCGCATCATCGCTCTAATCGTCTGCAAGGTTAATGTAGAAAGACAAATTTTTGATATAGCTTATTGGAAACTCAAACTTCAGACAAATGAAAATAGTGCTGCCATCAAATACTATCTCATCACAACCGATATAGACAAGACCTTAAAAAGTATGGATTTACCACATATCCACCATCGAGCCATTATTGAAACGGAGATCGATAGTACATACGTTCTAACAGCCAAGCCATTTGCAGAAAACGGCAAAGTCAAACTCTTTGAACATTTCATTGATGATCTTAAACAGGTCATCAAAGAGAGTGAGTCGTAGAAGACAGGAATCTGGTTATACGTGTGCAGACCGATTTGCAGTTCTGGAAAATTTATCTTGATACATGTTGTCTGAGTCGGCTTTTCGATGACCAGACACAAACTCGAATTCGCCAAGAAACCGAAGTGATTAGCTGGATTCTTACGCAATTTCGTATCGGACATTGGTACTGGGTCTCCAGCGATGTTTTGGTAGATGAAATAGAGCAAATCCGAGATTTAAACCAACGTATGCAAAGCAAAAATCGGCTAACCCAAGTGCACCAGACTATTCCGCTTGGAATCAGCGAAATATCAAGGGGTAAACAACTTGAAGTATTAGGGTTTAAGGAGTTGGATGCTTTGCATCTTGCTTGTGCTGAGAGTGGTTCTGTAGATATTTTTCTTACAACAGATGATAGACTACTCAGAGGAGCGAAACGTAATAACTCGTTCCTTCGCGTTCGGGTCGAAAATCCTTATGTGTGGTTCCAGGAGGTACCAAGAAGTGAACGTCTTAGAGATGACAGATAGTGAACTTTATGAGATGGGATTTAAGATCCTCACCGATAAACTCGGTGCCTCTGAAGTGCCACGCTTCATTCGGCAGTGTCAACCCGGCACAGGTGATTATTCCGTTGACCGACATAAGTGGTTAGATGATGAAGATATTGACACTATCGTCAAGCGGATCCAAGAGAGTCGCGCGGCAAGAGAAGCAGAAGAACGCGCACGTGCTGAAAGATTCGCTGCACCTCAAAGCGAAATCAAAAAAATGGCGGATCTTGAGGTTTTTGAAATTGGAAATCAAATCCTTGTTGAGAAACTTGGCATTGATGGGTTCATCAGGTTTACTTGGCACTGTCAGGAACTTAACGGCGGTCATCCTCGGGACCTAATTAAAAATGAGAAGGATGCTGAGGAAAGGATTAAACTTTACACGATAGGCTTAATACTAAATCCAAGGATGGTGGAAACTTACATCAGACGTGGAAACGCCTATAGGTACATTGGTGAGTATGATAAAGCCATTAATGACTATAGTGAGGCGATAAAGATAAGACCGGATTACGCGGAAGCCTATTACAATCGCGGCAACGCTTATCGGGATAAAGTTGATTTTGACAACGCTATCGTGGATTATACCAAGGCAATAGAACTCAAACCTGATTATGCCGAAGCCTACTACAGTCGCGGTAAAGTTTACGCAGAGAAGGACCAATAACTTGATGAACATCGCAAATGCCCCATGCTCCTGGGGCGTACTTGAGTTTGAATTAGACGGCAAAGCACCCGATTACGTCCAAGTGTTAGACGAGATGAGCACCATCGGCTACACCGGCACCGAATTAGGCGATTGGGGATTCATGCCGACAGATGGCGCGCAACTTCGTGCTGAACTTGAAAAACGCGAGTTGAAAATGTTAGGTGGATTCGTCGGCATCGCACTCGCTGATCCAGAAACACACACAGCCGGTGAAGCGAAAGCACTCGACCATGCTCGGTTGATGGCAGCTGCCGCCGGTGAAACACCCTTCATCGTGCTTTCAGATGAAAACGGGGTTGTAGCGGAGCGCATCCGCTATGCAGGGCGCATCCGTCCCGAACACGGTTTAACGTCAGAACAGTGGGATACTTTTGTGGACGGTGTGCATCGTATCGCTCAGACGGTGAAAGATGAAACCGGACTCCGAACCGTTCTGCATCCGCACTGTGCAGGATACATAGAAACACCAGAAGAGATTGACACACTCATGGAACACACCGACCCAAACCTGCTCGGATTGTGCTTCGATACGGGACATTACCGATTCGGCGGTGGTGAGCCGCTTGAGGCATTTACGCGGTACACCGATCGGATCTGGCACGTTCATTTCAAGGATTGCCATCCCGATATTGCTAACCGTTCTCGCGAGGAAGGGTGGGACTACTTTGAATCGGTAGGTAAAGGCGTTTTTTGCGAGTTGGGCAAAGGTGAGGTCGATTTTCCAGCGTTTATTGGGGAGTTACGGAAGCGGAACTACGACGGTTGGATCGTCGTCGAGCAAGATGTTTTACCCGGCATGGGCAGCCCTTATGAGAGTGCCGAGCGGAATCTACAGTATCTGAAGTCAGTAATATAGTATCATTTTTAATTGAATACTTTTCCAAAAGAATGAATTGAGCCTATCACCAGACGAAATCCGGGATTGATTTCTGTGAGTTTGCGCGTCGCATTCCTAATCCTGCCAATCCTTATTCTGACGACAAAATGAGTCCAAAATCCGTGTAATCCGCGATTCACGCAACTTATAACTTATAACTTATAACCAACAACTATCCTACAACCTATCGACTGTATACGCCTCCAACAACGCTTCGTCCAAATCCACACCGAAACCCGGTGCATCGTTTAGGCTGAAAAGTCCATCTTCGGGAGCAGGTCGCAAAAGACGATACAACTCATTTTCAACACCGTCGCGAGAAGGACCGAAAGTCTCCGCCATACACGGCATCGGAAGGCACGCAGTGAGATGTAACCCCCAAGGTGTCCCGGCTTGGTGGAGCCACGTCGGAATCTCCTGCGCAGCGGCTTCTCGAGCGATACACAGACATTCCATAAAACCGCCCGCCCAACTGATGTCTGGCTGAATCATATCCGCCGCCTTCCAACGCAACAGTTCACGGAACCCGTATCGCGTAAATTCATGCTCCCCAGAGACGATCCATGTCGGCTGGATATCGCGAACTAATTGCGCCATACCTGCGTAGTCATCCAGCGGTATCGCTTCCTCGATCCATTTGATGTCCACGTCAGAAGCCGCTTCAGCAAAACGGAGCGTATAATCCACATCCCAACGGAGATAGATGTCCGTCATCAATTCTACATCCGCGCCGATGGCATCCCGTGCGGTGTGTATCATCTCCACGTTTTCCGCGAACCCGTCTTTACCTTCCGCAAGACCATTTCGGAGCGGCAGCTTACAAGCAGGGAACCCGTTTTCGGCGTAATAGCTGACATCCCCGCCTGTCGCATAAGCAGGAATCTTAAGGCGCGGAGAATCTGTGATGAGGCTATAGACAGGCGCGCCTACAATCTTCCCGCATAGGTCAACGAGTGCAAGTTCTACGCCGCTTAAGGCATAAATAACCACGCCACGCCTTCCGTAAATTGAGGTGATGTGATAGAGACGGTCCCAAATCTCTTCGACATCAAGAGGATCGCGTCCGTGAACAAAATGCTGGAGATGTCTCTCAATAATCAGTGCACCCGCGAGTCCACCGCCGCCGAGTCCGTATCCCTTTAAGCCTTTATCCGTCGTTATCTCGACAATTAACGCTCCGGCTTGCGCTGCGAATGGACCCCGCCAGTCAACGTGCCCTGTTTGAGCAGCTGGTTTCTGCCACTCACCGCCTTTCGCAAACCCCAAACTCGGCATCGCGCGAGGGTTCAAATTGACGTGCCACGTGCGAATTCCAGCAACAGTGTGTCGAGTTTTCGCACGCGTTTTCCACTCAGATGCCAGATGGTATTCCTTAGATTGCATAATGTTCCTCCTTAACCCATAACCCACAACCCATAACCCAATAACAGATCACGACGGCAACGCAAAATAGCCGATCCCCGTGAAAAACCCAACGATCATCCATAGACCTACCATCACGTATTCCCCAAAGATTAAACCGAAAGCGACAGGACGAATCTTCCGATAGGTTGAGGCACCGCCAAACTTGAGTGCCATGTATTTGATGAACCAGCCAACCAGAATTGACGACCAGAGATGAAACGGTGGGTATGTTGCTCCCAGTAGATAGCCGATCGGGTGCAACGACCACCAGACGAAGTTCTGCCGCATCCAGAGCATGAAGCCTGTAAATCCCGCGCCTGCAATCATGCTGTATACCTCGTCCCACTTCGTTTCAATCGGGAATTGGATAAGGCTGCTCATCCGTTGAAAATAGTTGCGAGGTGCTACCACAAAAGTCCAGCTCTGTAGGAATAGCGCGCCTTTATCGTAAATCAACGTTAGCGATGCGTAAACAGAGACGAGGGCTGCGACAACAATTGCGATGCCTAAGATAGGGATGAGCCGCCGCCGAGCCAATCGCACCTCGTCCGCCGCCTTAAAACTGTGGAGGAAGTTCGGCATCATGAATTCGCCCCAATCTCTTAAGAACGTCCGTTGGAAACTCAATATCGCCAAACTCTTATGTCCTAATGCATTAGAACCTAAGGTAATATCAATGTACTCTGAGGGAAAAAACGGTGCCTGCACAAGCAGTAACCCACCGTTGACGACCATCCACGTTAGCACAACAGATGTGATAAAGATAGAAAGCAGTGTAACCAAGGCGACCCATGTTGTTATGCCAGCGACAACTAAAAATATAACGAGCGTGATAAATCCCAAGAAAAATCCGAGCAGCGCGACGCGGTATGAAACCGGTTCGTTTGAGTCGTCTATATGTCGTCCGCCCGGTCCTGCCCGTTCCATGCCAAACGTCTTTCTGAAAATTGTCCCAATATGTTCACGTCCCATCCAAAAAACCGCAGGCACAAAGACGAGATACCCACCCATTACTTGACGGCTGCAACTAATCCATGGACCGATGCTCAGACCGATCGCATTCATGATGATATATTGGAGTTTGAAGAAGAGATAGAAAAACCAGAGGCTGAACGACACCTCAAGCGTTAGTAAAGAGGCAATCCCGATAACCGAAAAATAGATGACAAACCGCATCGCGGGCCACCATCCGAGCGTATGCCACGGTTTCTCCGTAAAAACTGTGTAAATATTGTAGATGAGGGGAATCTCTGGCACTTTCGGAAAGTGGGCGTGTAATCCGTTGATGAGGTGCAACACGACAGGAAGTGCCATCCCTGCCCAAAGCAGTCTGCTTTTGAAAAAAGAATTAAGAAGACTGCCACGCTCAGGTTCCGCGGCGAGTTGTATCGGAATCTGAATTAAGGGGAACGAGAATCTTTCACGTTCTACCCACTGCTTTCGGAGAATCGTTGAAAGGCAGAGCGTTGTGAAATAAAAAATAAGAACGAAAAGCCCCCAGATGAGGAGCGGTTCCAGCCAGACCATCCACGGAACACTTTCTGCGGGACCGATGCCCTCATAAAAGTCCGTTACAGCCTGCGGTTCCGTAACAACAAGCCATTCTGGGATATGCGGATGGAGCGTTTCTGACCAGTCATTTTCCGTTGTGGCGAAGTACCGGACCGCAACCAGTGATGGCAGCAGAAACTGCAACAATCCCATTGACGGGATGCCCACTGCAGCAATCAGCATGATCCAGATGACGGTCAGTTCAAGCGCGGAAAAAGCAAAACGTCCGCGCCGCATCAGTTTGCGCAACGGCACATTGACGAGAAATACCAGAAGGAGGATCCCGAAGATTGAACCGACAGGGAGGTGATTCCCCGCAATCTTGGAGTTTTGTAGGTAATAATTGTTGTAAGGCGTGACTGCACACATCGCCGCTACTAACAACAGACCTACGAGGATAGCAGGAAATCGAATTTTTTGGCGTGACGTGTTGTCAAAGCTCGTAGGGGCGAGGTTTCCTCGCCCACCATCTACCCTCCGCTCCGATGATTGTTGCTCCAAAGCCTTGCTCCTACGTGCGTCAGCCTTCTTCTCTTACTGAAGGACTGTAGAGACAGATTTCGGCATCCACGACGCGACCATCAGGGAGTGTGTATTGATTCGGTGTCCCTCTACCCCACGGTTCCTTAAATTCTCGGCTTCGCACCTGATCCGCTGCTTTCTGCGCAGCGACGGCTTCCCATGAGAAGTCTGCCATGAGCTGCTCGTGCAGGGATGCCGCTAACTCCCTATGTGCTGCCTGACCGGCGAGGTTCTCGAATTCGTCCGGATCTGACTCTAAATCGAAAAGAATGGATTCATCTTCAGGGAAGGCAACATACTTATAGCGGGGCGTTCGGAGCATGCGCATCGGACCCGTCGTCTGATTTGACCAGTACTCGGTAATAGCAGTGTCGCGCCAACCTTCACTGTTCCCGGACATAAGGTTCGTCAGATCGTCGCCGTCTAAGCCCTCAGGGATTGGGATCCCAGCCCTTGCACACAGGGTCGGGAAAAGGTCGTTTAATTCGACAGGTGCTGTCACTCTCGCTTCGTGCGATTGTGTTGAACTTCTATCTGACACAATTAACGGCACGCGTGCCGCCGCTTCATAGTAGCTTGATTTCCACCACTGTCCGTGTTCTCCTGCCATCTCGCCGTGGTCGGTTGTGTAGACGATAATTGTATTATCCAAGAAGCCGTCACGTTCTAAGAGCGCGAGTAAATCCCCGACGGTTTCATCTAAGAACTCACAACAGGCGTAGTAAGCCGCTCGCGCTTTCCGGGCTTCTTCCAGTGGAATGTCCTCTGTGTTGAAGTTATCTCGTAAGCCTTTTGCATAGCGGTGTGTCTGCTCTAAATGTCCCGGCGGGATATTGGGCATATCTACATTGTCGGGAAAATACTTATCGAAAAGGCGTTTCGGGGCTGTCAATGGGAAATGGGGACGGCTATAACTCGCGAGCAAGAACCACGGCTGTTCCGACGGTTGCGATCTTAAATATTCAAGCGTCTCTGTGTTAATAACCCGTTCTTGCAGGAGGCTGGTGGGAATCTCCGTGATACCTGCCAATCGCGTCCGTTGTCGTGTACCAGATGATATCAGGGGGTCTGTCTGATGTCCAGCATGGCCGCGCAGGTCGCCATAAGGTCGGGATTGGAAGCCGTTGAGTTGTTCTTTTCCGCCGAAGTGCATCTTACCAACAAGTGCGGTCGCGTAGCCGTGTTCTGCGAAATGTGCTGGCATCGTGAGGTGTTCGGGGAAAAGAATTGACCCGTTATTCCATGCCGAACAGCGGTGGGCGTGTTTGCCAGTCAGCATGCACATCCGAGAGGGTGTACAAAGGGGGACTTGGCAATAAGCACTCTCAAAATAGGTGCCGGATGCTGCAAGTTGGTCCAGATTCGGGGTTTGGACAATTGTATTCCCTTCACATCCTATCGCGTGTGGACTGTGTTCATCACTCATTAAAAATAGAATATTCGGTTTTTGCGCCATCAATCAGTAAATCTCCTGTAACTTTATAAATGTGCCTTTGTTGTTTCACCTGACCTACGTGTGTGCTTAGAAAGTATGATTATGGAAAGCGTGTATTCAATTTAGTTTACACGATTTATGAAGGATATGCAAGTAGAATCTGAGGTGGATTAGGAGGATAAAAAATAGACGCTATCATGATTTAATTGGGTTAGGACTTACAAAAGTAGCTGCCTTTATTTTTCAGACGGTTTTGCCTTGCGTTTCGTGATACCCATCGCCAATGCCGGTAACACAGCCTCAGAAATATCAAGAGAGTAGTCAAAAATCACCCACCCTGAACCCCCTAAGGAACGGGACAGATAGATCTGCTCAACAACAGCATCTGGTTTCAGAAGAGAGTTAGAAGCCGTCGCACCTATACCCGGATAGATAGCGAACCCTTTGGGCAGTAAAGCAAGTTGGTTGTTTAACAATTCCGTAAAATAGTCCGTATTTTCTGTATAGTTCATCGGGCACACAAAGTCGATATAGCCAGCCTTTGCCCATGCAATCCAATCCTGTCCTATGGAGGTAACGCATGCTGGATAACTTCCGAAAACTGCTGCGGAAATTTTGATCTCAGGATCCACTTCACGTGCCCGTTTGTGCAATAAACGCACCAGACGTGTTATCTGTTGCGTCCGCCACGCAATGTAACGATCGCCGTGTTCCCCTGTCCTTGGTAGGACTTCCGCGGGCCATTTCTCAATTTCCTGTCGTGTTGCACGCACAAATCTTTCACGGCATGCGTCGCAGTAGCAGGCATGGCTTCCCGGATAACGGATATAATCCAAATGGATACCGTCTACATCGTAATTTGTTATAATTTCCAGGACACTCTCCAACTCCAATTGAACATTTTCTGGATGCGATGGGCAAAGCCAGTTAAGGGGTTTGCCAGTTGCAGAGACTTGTGTCCGTCCTGCCTCCCGCAGTTTTTCAACAAATTCTTTCGGCGCGCCTTCCAAGTTCCATGTGATTTTCCATACATGGACCCCCAAGCCGTATTCACGTGCCGCTGTCACACATTGTGCGAGTTGATCCCCGTATTGCGAAAAGGTTTTGCTTTGAGGTAAGACCTGACTCGGATAATGTGCTACACCCGCCCACGCCATATTCGGAAGAATCATGTTAATCCCCGCCGCCGCTAATTCTTTGGCAGACCGGTGCCAATCTCCCGGATACGCACCGAGTCCGGAGTGATTCCATACGGCGCGTCCCTCTGTTTCGATGCTGGTGTGTGATAAGAAATAGGCTTTTGAAAGTATTTCACGGCTTGCGCGGGCTGTGGTTATCGCTGCTTTGTAGTTCTTGGCTTGGTATGCAGCGCGCGTCTGCTGCATCAGATCACTTCCTGTTTTTAAAGCCTGTATCGCTTCCTGCACACCGCCTCGTTGCACAAACTGCTCCAGTTTCTCAAAAGTCTTTGTGTGTCCGATAGCAGGCATCGCCGCTATTGCCTGTTCAGCAAGCACTTGCCAAAATTCTGGCACGAGGTGTCCTAAGAGTGCCGCAAGTAATCGGGTCTTCGTTTGAATGTCATCAGGGAGAAAAATGTGACTGAAAAAAACGCCTGCCTCGTTCATAAAAAGCGCAGGTAAACCGGTCGATTTCCCCGTTGCATCGTGCCAATAACCGATGATTTTTGTCTGAGATGTTGTGGGCTCCGCCACTGTAATGTTCCATGAGGCTTGTCTGACAGCGGTGGGTATATCGGGTACTTCAGGCGCCCGCAGCTGAATAGTGGAGAATCGTCCGGGTGGATCGTCTTTTAACCAATCCGTTTGCTGTAAACCCAGCAGAGGTGCCACTGTATTTGGGAGGTTATAGGTTACAAAAAGTTTACCTCCCTTTGCAACAAAATCTTGCAAGAGTCTTGTTGTTTGAGGGGTTACTGTGGAATTTAAGGGGAGAATAATTAACCGCCGAAATTGCAGTGCCGCTTTAGAAAGCGACGCTTCTTCGAGCGTGTCCGCGGTGAACCCGATACTGTTGAGTATTCGGTTGAATCGCTTGCTAACAGAACGGGCGTATTGAACATCGCCTTCTGATGTTTGGGATGTAACGGATGGCAAAACGATTGCAATCTTCGCCTGCTGTGCGGACACAAAATTGTGTCCATTGACGATCCAAAGCGTCGCGCATACGAGGAGGATCTGCCGGATAATCCCTTGACCTCTGGCGTTTACTGGAAGATGGGTGTGCGAAATGTTGTCTGCTGTGTATGATAAATTTTTGCTGGCAAATCGAGTCAAAAAGGTCATCTCTTTCTCGCAATACTTTTAGCCGAAAATTTTGGGCTTTGCCTCTGGACAAAAGGGGATTCCCCGGTCTTGCCCAAAAATTCGTCAACGCCTTCGGCAACCGCAGTGGCTATTTTGGATTGATACGCCGATGTTGCGAGTTTCTGGCGTTCTGTTGAATTTGAAAGAAAACCTGTCTCAATTAGGACAGCAGGCACCCTTGTTCCAATCAGAACTACAAAGCGGGCATGCTTAACGCCTCGATCTGCTGCCCCGGTCGTTTGTACCAATTTTCGTTGTACATGTTCTGCCAAACGTCTGCTGTCCTCACTCTTGCTTTCTTGGATGATTCCCTTTAGTAGGGATTCGAGTTCTTGGATGCTATAGCCGGAATTTATATTTTCCCGCGCTGCAATCTGTTCTGAAGCTTTGTCTGTACTGCGGACATCCAGATAATAGGTTTCGATACCGTTCGCTTGCGGGCTTCCGCTGGCGTTGGCATGGATGCTCAGAAAGAGGTCCGCCTTATGTCGCGTTGCGAATTGGGTGCGTTCCTTGAGTGGAATAAGACGGCTGGTCTCTCGTGTCATTAATACAGTATAACCTTTTGCAGTTAAGATCTCTTTGAGTTTTTTTGAAATACTGAGAACAACCCCTTTTTCTTGGATCACGCCATCCCCTAATGCTCCCGGGTCTTTGCCACCGTGACCGGGATCAATAACAATCGTTTTTGCCATCAATCCAAACTCACGCGTCAGTGATTCCGGGTCTAACCCTTTTTTAGCCGATGTTGACGCTGAAAGTTTTGGTTTCGGTTTCGATTGTGTAGGTGTCTGTTTCGGTTTGTTTGGCTGCTCTGCAAAAGTCTGTTTCGGTGTGTCTGTCTGTGTTTGTACAATATTTTCAGGAGACGATACTACTTGTTTTCGTTTCGGTTTGAATGCCTGTAATTCCACGGAAACGGCGGTAACAATTTCCTTATTTGTTGAAGTGCTGATGAGATTGCTATAGAACGTCTCGGCGCGTGTGAGGGAACCTTGCCTCGCGTATAAGCGCGCCAATTCTAATTGTGCGTGATCCAACAACCCAGAGTCAGCGTAGCGGTTTTCTATCATCTGGTATTGTGTGATAGCTTGATGATCTTGGTTAATATGGTCGTAGCAACGTCCTAACCAATAGTGAGTGTATGGTACGTACGGCGAATTGGGGTAGGTATGAACCAGTTCTTGAAGTGCCTTGATTGCGTGTTGGGGTGCTTCGGGGTCGCCGTTCTTAATGCTCCACATCCAACTGGAAGCAATCGCATATTGTGAATCATCGGCGAAGGGTCCTTGGGGATCTGTATCAATAACTTTTTGAAACTCAGGAACCAAGGCGCGCCACTCTGCAGTGGTAGCCTCTTTTTCACCGCTTGCATACGCGTGATGGTGCAATGAAACCTCTTTATAACCTGACATACTTGTACATCCTGCCAATACTGCCAGAAAGACTATTGGCAGACACAAACTATATATTTTCACGTTTTTTTCCTCTCTCATTATATTTTTTTCGCTATTTTATGTGCCTTAAAATAAAACGGAATTTTTTCAGTTTTCGTTACTAAATTGTACCATCGCGATCCGATTCATCTCTGCTTTGTAGAACCTAATGCTGTGATTCTCTGTTGACCTCCATTGCAATTCGTGCTAAATTGATTTTCTATGTTTGTTCCGAGTACAAGGGAAGGAAACTCATGAAACTCACGCCTCAAGAAATTCAGCTGTTTCGTCACAACGGCTTCATCAAATTCCCAACGCAGCTGCCTATGGATCGGGTAGAGGCACTAAAAGCAGCGGCGTTAAAGGACATGACGGATGTTGTAGAACCTGTAGCGAGGCAAGACGGTAGAATCATCCGAATTTCCGCAATTTGGGAACGCGGTGGTATCTTTCGTGAGACAATCACCTGTGATGAGATCCTCAATCCATTGGAATCGCTATTGGGTTCGGATATAGAATATGTATTGAACCGCCACAATCACATTTATCTCAGGGACGCAGGTTCAAGTCATTCGCTTGCGTTGCATCGTGATGTCCGCCACTGGTCTCGCACAATCGCCACGGTTCTCGTCTATTTGGAAGACACGAATTTGGAGAATGGTTGTACGCGTGTTGTACCAGGGTCTCACCATCTACCTGCGTTCGCAACGCTTAAGGATGACACAGTTCAGGAGATTGCCGCATCACAAGCCATTCCGTTGCCAATGCCAGCGGGCGGTTTGCTCGCTATTGATAGTATGATAGTTCATTCTGCGGGTGTTAATCACACTGATGGCACGCGGATGAGTATGACGCTCGGTTACCATAGTGCCGATGAACTCGTATGGGAAGACAACCCCAGAAGGGTGCTTGTTCGCGGCACGCGACCATATCGCGGAAACGATAAACCCCGAGAATAATTAAGGCGAACTTGCAGGTGAGACTTGAAGAAATCAGCTGTTTTCATTTTTTTTCAAAAAAATCCCATTTTTTCTTGACAAACGTCAAACGATGTGGTATACTTAATAACGTCCTTGAGATGAAAAGCCTCTTGATGACGAGATTGAAAGATGACGAGATTGAAAAATTTGGGCGGGTAGCTCAGGTGGCTAGAGCGACAGCCTTACAAGCTGTAGGCCACAGGTTCAAGTCCTGTCCCGCCTACTTGCTGTGACTGTCGTGAAGTGAAAAGTTTCTCGATTGCGAGGTTAAAAAAGAAGTAAAAATATTATGGGCTCGTGGCGCAGTTGGTCTAGCGCGCCTGCCTGTCACGCAGGAGGTCGCGGGTTCAAGTCCCGTCGGGCCCGCTTTGATTATGCCGAATTAGCCACACGTTGTGTCCTACAATGCTGTGGCTTTTTCGTTATAGGACAGTTTACCACAGAATCTCTATCTAAAAATCTCACTTTAAATGCAGGCTTGCAAATAGAACTTCACTATAGAGGAGCGGAACCGTTGTGCTCGATCTTAAACTTATTCGCGAAAATATTGAAGCTGTCCGCCAGATGTTAGCGGACCGCCACATTGAGGCTGATTTGGATCGGTTGGTAGAATTAGATACGCGTTGGCGTGAGAACTTGACGTATACACAATCCCTCAAAGCACACCAAAACAAGGTATCCCAACAGATTGCCCAGCTAAAAAAGCAAAAACTGGATGCGACAGAAACAATCACGGAGATGCGGGAACTCTCCCAAAAAATCAAAGAACTCACCGCCGAGGCTAACGATACAAAAGCCGAAGTAGATGCAATCCTATTGACGATTCCGAATATGCCGGAGGCAAGTACACCTGTCGGTGTCGGTGAAGAGGATAACATCGAAATCAAAACGTGGGGTGAATTGCCCAGTTCCGATTTTGAACTCAAACCGCACTGGGAAATCGCTGAACAGTTGGATATTGTCGATTTTCAACGCGGTGCGAAGGTGGCGGGAAGCAACTTTGTCCTCTTTAAGGGTTTAGGGGCTCGGTTGGAACGCGCCCTGATTCAATTCATGCTTGACCTGCACACCACCGAACACGGCTATACGGAAGTATCTCCGCCGTTCCTCGCCAACCGACCGACAATGACTGGCACGGGTCAACTTCCGAAATTTGAGGCAGATATGTATCGGTGTGACAGGGATGAGGAGAATCCTGACAGCGATCTATTCCTGATTCCGACGGCTGAAGTGCCTGTGACAAACCTCTTCGCTGGTGAGATACTTTCTGCAGATGAGTTGCCTATCTATTATACCGCTTATACCCCCTGTTTCCGACGCGAGGCGGGTGCTTACGGTAAGGATACACGCGGCTTGCAACGCGTCCATCAATTCGACAAGGTAGAGATGGTGAAGTTCACAACGCCTGAGACTTCCTACATTGAGCACGAGTCGTTATTAGAAAATGCTGAGAGTGTTTTGCAGGCACTCGGTTTACCTTATCGCGTTGTGCAACATTGTACAGTGGAGCTCGGCTTCGCCGCTGCGAAATGCTACGATATTGAGGTCTGGGCACCGGCGAGACAAAGGTTTTTGGAAGTATCCTCGTGTAGTAACTTTGAGGCATTTCAAGCGCGGCGTGCGAATATCCGATTCCGTCCAGAACCCGGCGCGAAACCGGAATTTATTCACACACTCAATGCGTCTGGCACGGCATTACCTCGCGTCGTTATCGCACTCCTTGAGACGTATCAGAACCCCGATGGCACGGTTCGTGTACCTGCTGTCCTACAACCCTATATGGGCGGCATGACACAGATTGGGTGATGCCATTGAAACGCAACGACTCTCCAGAAACCGACTCGCTCTATATCAATTTGTCGGTTCCATCCGCGGTCGGAGGACTTTCAATTCCTTGAGTAAGACATCTTTTTTTTCTCTCTCGTCCTGTTTAAGTTGTTCTGTGTCTCCGACGTTTGTTTCCACCACAAATCCTGCGTCTTTGATCATCTGGAGCGTGCGTGATGCCCCTGTCCCTGTTGCGTTCAGATAACCCTCTATAAACATCGAATTTGCCGGATAGAGTGCCATCACTTCCATACTCCGTAGATGGTGTTCCCTACCTGCTGCCACCCGTATTTCGGCGCGCGGATTCAAGAATCGGTACAGACATAGTACGCGTAGACAATAGTCAGGATTCAGTGTCGGTGTTTCTATTAATTGCGTTCCAGCGATTGGAAGGAAGAAATTGACCGGTAGCGAAGCCACCTCAAGTTCTCGCAGTGCTTTTGCGACTTGGATTAAGTCATCTGTCTGTTCACCCATCCCAACGATAACACCAGAGCAGCAAGCCAGTCCAACCGTCTGTGCGGCTTGTAATGTTTCCATTCTATCCTGATAACTGTGTGTACTACATATCCTTGGATAGTGGGCTTCAGAAGTATTCAGATTGTGGTTCAATCTATCCAATCCTGCAGTTTTCAGCGTCCGAGCTGCCTCTACATCAATCAGTCCAGCAGAGAGACAGACTTCAATCGGGTAACGCGCTTTCACAGTGCTAATCAATTCAGCGAGGTGTGCGACCCGTTTACGTGAAGGTCCACGTCCGCTCATTACGATACAGTAGCGGTATGCCCCTGATTCGTAAGCACGTTCGGCTTCTGCTAAAATCTCAGCATCGGGTTTTAGAGGATACGCCTCAATATCTGCTGTCGCGGAATTCGCCTGTGCGCAGTAGTGGCAATCCTCTGGGCAATAGCCGTTCTGGGCATTGTTCAGGATATGTAATTGGACTGTATTTTGGAAATAGGTTTTGCGCACCTGATACGCAGCATCCAAAAGCGGTAGTAATTCCACCTCTGAAGCGGTTAAAATCTTTTCGCAGCAGGTATCAGAGATGCGTTCATCTTGAAGACTTGTGGATGTTAATTTTTCGTAAAATGTTGTTTTCATCTTTCGATTTTCTCTGTTCTATCAGAATTTTAGGGCTTGTATATTTTTCGTCAGTCTGTCCCTAAACATCCCATACAATGTCAATAGCGTTAAAGACTGGACCTTCGGTGCAAACACGTTGATACTCGAAGCTATTAGTGCCTGTGCGGACTGGACAAACGCAGCCGAGACAGACACCCAGTGCACATCCCATCCGATTTTCCATAGCGATTTGGGCGGGAACTTCAAAGCCCACTGCTATCTTTGTAACAGCAGCTAACATGCCGTGCGGTCCACATGCGTAAATCGTCGGATGTAGGAAGGGTTTGCAACCCTGACTCCCGCGCTGCTTCAGTAGGTCTGTGAGAAGGTCAGTGACATAACCGTGATGACCTACGCTTCCGTCGTCTGTCGCAATGTGTACTGTGATGCCAATGGATTCTAAATCCGATATACTCAAGAGTCGGGCGTGATACTGTGCGCCTACTAATCCGATCGTCTCTATACCGTTCTTACGTAATGCCACGGCGAGTAACATGAGTGAGGCAATACCGGCACCACCGCCAACAAGAATTGCGGGTTCTGGTTTTGGTGTGAAGTTGAACGTATTGCCGAGCGGTCCTAATACTTGCAATCGCGCGCCTTTCGGCATTTCTGACAGATGCTTTGTCCCATCCCCAATAATTTGATAAAGCATTGTTATTTCGCCCCCTTCTACCGTATAGATGGTAAACGGACGACGGAGTAAAAGCCCAGGACCTTGTGGAATCATAACGTGGATGAATTGTCCTGGACGTGCATACTGTGCAATCTCAACACACTCACAACGCAATAGGTAATGCGCTTCTGCTACTTCCTCATTTGACAGAATAGTTGTATGGATGTCATAATTGTTTGACAAACGGTCATTTCGCATAGCATATATGTTACCACGAAAAGCGGGATATAGCAAAGTTATTCGGGGGTAAAAGAATTTGCTTGCAATTTTTGCGAATTATGTTACAATTACGCGCCAAGGAGAATCGCAAATAGTGGAAAATATATTGAAGTTTCGCAACGACTACCGTTTCAAAATCGTCCAGTTTACCGATATTCATTGGCACAACGGTGAAGCACCGGATAAGCAGTCGGCAGCGTTGATGAAACAGATAATGAAAGCCGAATCCCCGGATTTAGTTGTGCTAACAGGCGATATTTTGGCTGGTGGTGGCTGCGATGATGCTGCTGACTCCCTCCGACAGGTTATCAAGATTGTTGAATCGGGAGGCATTCCATGGGCAGCGGTTTTGGGCAACCACGATGACGAAGGCAACGCCGATCGCCATAAACTCATGGCGGTTATGCAGGAAAGCACGCTATCCCTTGCTCAACCCGGACCTGCAGAAGTGCCTGGGGTCGGGAATTACATTTTACCCATCCACAGTTCTGAGGGGAGTGTAACAACTGCCATCTTATATTTTATTGATTCGGGCAGTTACGCCCAAACAGATATTGGCGGCTACGACTGGATCAAACGGGAGCAAATTGCTTGGTATCTGCAAGAATCCGCGAAGATTACCGCTGAAGCCGACTATCCACTTCCCGCACTCGCCTTTTTCCACATCCCGATCCCTGAATATAACGAGGTATGGGATTTTCATACCTGCTATGGTGTGAAGTATGAGGATGTTTGCGCCCCTCGGGTGAATAGTGGGTTTTTTGCTGCGATGCATGAGGCTGGCGATGTAATGGGGACCTTCGTCGGGCATGAACATATCAACGACTTTTGGGGTGATTTGCATGGGATCCGGCTCTGTTACGGGCGCGCCACGGGTTACAATACTTATGGTAGAGATGGATTTCCACGCGGGGCGCGTGTGATTCTATTACAAGAAGGTTCGCGGCAATTTGAGACATGGCTTCACCTTGACGATGGTACGACGGTCCATGAGCAACCCGAGCATACGCCGCGCCAGCGAACTGTGGCTGGTGAGAGTGGGTTGTACGGTGTATAACGAATTTAGTTTTCATTTTTTAGGAGGAAAGTGTGAGAGCAAATTCCCAAATCTCTATCCGACACGAAGGAAAAATCGCAATACTTGACATTACCGGGTATCTCACCGATGCTTCTGAACCTATATTAAGTAAGGCTTACGCCGATGTTGAGGTTCAGAATGCCGAAAAGGTCTTGCTCAATTTTGAACGGCGCAGCTTCATTACAAGTAGTGGGTTCGGTGAGATTATCAGATTGCTCTGGAAAATGCGAGACAAAGGTCAGACTTTACGCGTCGCACACCCGTCTAGACAAGTTCGCAATATTTTTAATACCATTGGGCTTACACAGAGTATCGGTGTTTTTGAATCCGAAGCGGCGGCTTTGGAAAATTTCTAATCTGTTTTTTCCTTTCGGGTTTCGTCTCAGTTCAAGGGAAGAGGGTGTACATATTCATATTTAGCACTATACCTAATAAACTCCAAAGGCTTCCGGCAAGGAACTGACCGAATACAAAGCCCAAGAAGAGTGGTAACGCCTTGCGATAGGCGCGCACCCCACCGCCAGTGAAAAGTATCTGTTTAAAAAGCCACCCTAAAAAGATTGAGAACCACATCCAACCGATAGCCCATCCGTTCCCAACGGCGTAGCCGACAGGATAAAACGGCCACCACAGAAACTGGCGTTTCAGAAACGTCAGGACACTGGTGAAGAGAAAACCAAAGACGATATGTTGGATAGCCGGTATATTCGGTGCTCGCGGTGCAATAATCCAACTTTGTAAGCGGTTAAATTCACCAATTCCCCACCGGGCAAACCGGTACTCATAATAGAGTGCCACATGCCCAACGATCGAAACGATTGTCCCCACAATTGATGCCACAATTAGAGCGATGACCAATCTATTCTCATGCAAACGGAAATGCCTACTAATCTTGAACGCTTCCAGTTGATGTGGCATTGGATGGCATCGGTAGCCGTATGCTAACCACGACAGCAACGTGGTGTTCGTTAGATTTTGGGCACCCAAGGGTCGACTCCCTATGAACAGCAACATAATCCTGTCCGGATGCATATTGTGGAGTTCATGTGTCGGTGGTCCCAGTTCAGCACGCATCCGTGTCATCCCCAGACACAACACCAAATAGATGCTGAAGTAACCGAGCGCGATCCACGGCGACAACCCCGCGAAATACCAGAACGCCAACACCGACCCCATACCGATCAATAGCCCAAAGACGGCGAGTTGATATAAACCGTCTTTGGATCTAAAGGAAAACACACCGCTGAGGACTTCAAAAATTTGTCGTCGGCTTGTGACAAGGGCGAGAGCACCGATGCCGATCCATGCCCCGCCGCGCTGCACACCTTGTAAACCGATAGCGGTTGTCCAGCCTGTTGCACTGAAAAAGACGCGCTGCGCGCCCCAAAATAGATAGAAAAACCAAAACGATAATGCCAACTCCAGTGGCATCAAGTATCCAAACCCTATCGCAAATGGATAAACGTAAATGGGCAAACGTCCCACTGCATTCCACGGACGTTCAGAAAAATAGAGTTGATACTTGATTTTCAGCGCGGGGATCGCGGGAAAGAGGTAGTTCAGTCCTGCCAGAATCTCCAACCCAAACGCGATCCCGAAACCGAGCCAAATCAGCTTGTTGCGAAAGAGCGCAGATGTATTGCCGAGCAGCTCGACTGGCAGTGTTGTCAGTGGATAACTCAACTTTTCGTGATCGACCCACTGCCTTCTGATGATAATATTGACGCAGAGCATCATAAAGAGAAGAACGATCACCAAGCCGCTCCACGCCACAATCGGCCACATCCACGCTTGCAAGTAATGTTCCTGCCAAAACGTATCGTCGCCCTCAAAGTAACCCTGTTTCGCGTGATGTCGGTGCGAAACCTTTGAAAATCTTTTTCAGGAGTGGGTTGATGAGTGCTAAGAGGAAGAATGTAAAGAGAACTGTCGGAAAGATAGAAAAGTCGGTGAGTTCCCAAACGACGCGATTTTCTGCAGAGATAATCCAGTAACAGGTGAGGATAATGAGGGCTGAACCCAGAACGAGGGTGCCGACAATGAACCGAAACGTTGATGGCTTTTCGACATCTTCGCTTGTGTGTGACGCTTTGTGATTCATGTTTATAGTATATCATATCGGTTAGTATGGGGCAAACGATACGTGCCTACTTGATAGGGCTATTTAGCTTTCCGCTTTTTTAGGCGTTTTTGGTTCCCAGACCCGGTAGGGGCGGTTTCCTAACCGCACCGGATCCTTGAAAAAAGACGCGAAACTCAATAATTCCCTTAAAACTAAAGGTCCCTAACCCATTGATTTGTTCCCGTGGTTTATGCTATAATTCCCCTAACATCACAAGCAAAGGATTCAGGTATGGCAATCAAAAAATCCCAACTCTACGCAAAACTATGGCAAAGTTGCAACAAACTGCGCGGCGGTATGGATGCCTCCCAATACAAAGATTACATCTTGACGCTGCTGTTCATGAAATACGTCTCTGATAGGGCAGAAAGGAATCCCCGCGAGGTCATAAAAGTCCCAGAAGGTGGAAGTTTCGCTGATATGGTGAAATTAAAAGGCGACAAGGAGATTGGTGATAAGATCAACAAGATTATCGCTAAATTCGCTGAGGCAAACCACCAAATAAGCGACTTTAATCAGGCTGATTTCAATGACGACAATAAACTTGGCAAAGGCAAAGAGATGGTGGATCGCCTCTCTGGACTCGTGGAAATCTTCAACGACCTTGACCTCAGTGCAAACCGCGCTGAAGGGGATGACCTTTTAGGCGATGCTTATGAATATCTGATGCGGCATTTCGCGACAGAGTCTGGCAAAAGCAAGGGGCAGTTCTACACACCTGCTGAAGTTTCTCGTATTATGGCGAAGGTTATCGGCATTGGTCCTGATACCCAAAGGATAAATACGATATACGACCCGACCTGCGGTTCCGGTTCGCTACTGCTGAAGGCAGCCGATGAAGCACTGCGCGGAATTAGTATCTATGGACAGGAGAAGGACAATGCCACCTACGGACTCGCACGGATGAATATGATACTTCACGGTAATGCCAGAGCAGAGATAAGTCACGGGAATACACTCTCTGCACCTGATTTTACAGATTCAGCTACCCGTCTCAAACGCTTCGACTTTGCTGTAGCGAATCCACCTTTTTCTGACAAAGAGTGGATGACCGGGTTCACTCCTAAACAAGACGAATATGCACGTTTTGAATACGGCATCCCGCCTGCCAAAAATGGCGATTATGCGTTCCTCCTACACTTCATCGCATCCCTCAAAAGCACAGGTAAAGGGGCAATCATCCTACCACACGGCGTGCTATTTCGCGGCAACAAAGAGGCAGACATCCGCAGAAACCTCATCGAACGTGGGTACATCAAGGGCATTATTGGTCTGCCTGCCAATCTTTTCTACGGCACCGGCATCCCCGCCTGTATTATCGTTATTGACAAGGAAGGTGCCGCACATCGGACTGGTATCTTTATGATAGATGCCAGCAAAGGTTTCCTCAAAGATGGCAACAAAAACCGACTTCGCGCACAAGACATTCACAAAATTGTGTCTGTCTTCAACAAACAGACTGAAATCGACGGATATTCCCGTATGGTGCTGAAATCTGAAATTGTTAACCCCGCTAACGCCTATAACCTCAATATCCCACGCTATATTGACAACAGCGAACCCGAAGACCTCCACGATCTCAACGCGCACCTGAACGGTGGGATCCCAAACACCGATATTGACGCGCTTGACGACTATTGGGAAGTGTTCCCTACATTACGCCAAGAGTTGTTCAGAGCAAACGGCAGACCCGGTTACAGCGACCCACAGGTGGAAACGCAACACGTAAAAACGACCGTCCTCTCACATAACGAGTTCACAGACTACCAGCAGCGGGTAACCGCTGTCTTTGAGAGGTGGCGCAGCACACATGAACCGCTGTTGGGTGGTATGGATGCGAATACCAAGCCAAGAGATGTTATTGATGCACTCTCGGAAGACCTGCTGATGCAATTCGACAATTTACCGCTCCTTGACCCTTACGATGTCTACCAGAAACTGATGGACTATTGGGATGAGGTGATGCAGGACGATGTATATCTCATCACCATAGAGGGGTGGGTGGAAGCATCGCAACCGCGCGACCTCATCCAAGACAAAGACCTCAAGGAAACTCCCGACCTTACTCTTAAGAAAAAGAAATATAAGATGGATCTGATTCCACCGGCATTGATTGCAGCACGCTATTTCGTCGGTCTACAGGAAGCTGTTGAGATCTTGACGGCAAAGCAAGAGGCTGCTGCGAGTGCGTTAGCGGAATACATTGAGGAACACACCGGTGAGGACGGATTGCTCACCGATGCTGTCAACGACAGTGGCAATATCACCGCTAGCAGTGTCAAGGAACGCTTGAATTCCCTCAAACCGCAGTTGCTGCTGCTCCGCGGGCCAGAGCGAAACCTCATGGACGAAAGCAATGCCCTTAAGCACTGTCTCTCGTTATTTGATGCAAAATCCAAAGCGGACAAGGCAGTAAAAAAGACACGCCTTGCATTGGATGAATGGGTGTTAGCGCGCTACGCAACGCTCACCGAAACGGAAATCAAGCAACTCGTGATTGACGATAAATGGTTTGCCACAATTCAAGCCGACATTACAAGCGAAGTGCAGCGGTTGACGCAGAACCTCACCGAACGCGTCAAGGAATTAGAGGAACGCTACGCACAACCCTTGCCATCTCTAACGCATGAGGTGCAGGGGTATAGCCTGAAAGTTGAGAAGCACTTAAAACGATTGGGAATTTCACAAACGACATCTGTCTGAATCGCGGGTTATCGCGGACTCCACAAATTTCCGTGCGCTTGTTGTAGCACAAACTTTAGTTTGTGCATCTATAGCTCGCAAACTAAAGTTTGCGCTACAAGTAGAAACTTTTCATCCACTTTGTGCACGGATAAGACACAGGCTATCAATTAGGATAGAAAACATGCACACCACAAAAACACACGTAAAAAATCCATCTGATACCTCTGACGAACCCCAGAACTCACAACGATTTAGCGGTAAATGGGAAACAAAGCGGTTGGGCGAGATTTCGGATGTAAATCCCCAGAATTTCTCAAGTAATACGAATCCCAACTACGAATTCAACTACATCACACTTGAGCAAGTTGATTCTGGAAAATTACTCGGTTATTCTGAAGAGGTTTTTCGGACTGCACCTTCAAGGGCGCAACGTATACTTCGGAATGGCGACGTTCTTATGTCAACTGTTAGACCAAACCTTATGGCACATCTATTTTTTCACGGTCAAGTGCCGAATGCAGTTTGCTCAACGGGTTTTGCTGTCCTCCGCGCCAAACACGACTCATCCGTTCCTTATTTTCTATTTTCCCAACTATTTAGCGAGGGTGTGAATGACCAGATTGACAAAATACTTTCAGGCTCAAATTATCCTGCTATCAATAGCCGAGATGTTAAATTAATTGAGATTCCCTGTCCTCCTCAAGTTTCGGAACAACGCGCCATCGCCGCCGTCTTATCAGATGTAGATGGGTTAATCAACGCATTGGACGCACTCATCGCCAAGAAGCGCGCCATCAAGCAAGCCACCATGCAGCAACTGCTCACCGGCAAAACGCGCTTGCCCGGCTTCAGCGGGGCATGGGAAACAAAGCGGTTTGAAGAACTATTTAGACGATTAAACGGGAATTTCCATAAAATCCAAGCCTCTGAATACAGCGTTAATGGGTCCCACCCAGTTATTGATCAAGGCCAAAACGCTATTGTCGGATATTCAGATCAAACAGAAAAACTGTTTAAATGTCCAGCAGATGGAGTGATTGTATTCGGAGACCACACCAGGATATTTAAGTTTGTTGATGTGGACTTTTTAATTGGAGCTGATGGAACGCAACTGCTTGCAGTGAAAAGAGATGATATGACGAAGTTTTTCTATTATCAACTTTTAACAAAAGATATTCCTAATACTGGTTATAATAGACATTTCAAGTTCTTAAAGGAACTCACATTCAAAACTCCAAAATCAGATGAACAACGCGCCATCACCGCCGTCCTTTCGGATATGGATGCCGAGATCACTGCACTGGAGCAACGCAGAGACAAAACCATCGCCATCAAACAAGGCATGATGCAGCAACTCCTCACAGGGCGGGTGCGGTTGGTCAAACCCAAATAACTGGCGTAAGCAACATTTATTAAGGAATTATGATATGCACAAGAAAATAGATAATAGAAAGGATTATATACACAATCATTTCGTACCAGAATTTTATTTGAAAAATTTTACATTTGATGGCAACAGATGTTGGATTATTCGCAATGGAAAAATTTTCAGCAATAGTATATCGACTATAGCTTATGAAGATTACCTCAACTCACATGAATATGAAATATTTTTAGGCAAAAATTATGAAAAAATATTTAGTGAATGTATAAACCAAATGCTACTTGAAACAAGGTTGTATAATTTAGGTTTATATCCTGCTCTATATTCGGGGTGCTGGGATTTCCTATTTGATTTTGTAGCATTTATGTGGTCTCATAATAAATATACTCGGGAAATGGTAGCACAAGAAATATCAGATAATTTGAAACAAAACCCCAAATTTTCATCAGTAAACCATGATATTAGATGCAATGATTTTTATGCTCAGGATGTCTTTGAATCCATAAGAAATGCTATCGCTGGCTCGCGAGCCGTAATAAGAGTGAATAATAGCAAAGAATTTGGATTTATTACATCGGACAATCCATGTCAGATTGCTCGAGTTAATGAGGATCTGCTAAGAAATATAAACTCACCTGAGGTTTTTGAAAAACACAGTAACTTTGCAAATAATGTTAAAGGTAATTACAATGTACAAGTTTTAGAAGGAACAAAAATAGTTGGTGGCAAAATCAACATAAATCTTGATGATGATTCAATCTTGGCGATGCCATTAACACATGACATATATCTGATGATGTTCAAAAATCAGGATGCGGCCGAATTTGTGATGAAAGAGACATCTTTTTTAAAAAATGATATTAGATATGCATGTAATCAATTCACGTCCGCGAATAAAAAATATGAATGTTATTCAAAAATAAAAGATTCTTTAAGTGTTCCAATAGCCTGGCCAGTCTAAAATTGGGAGTAACCCCGCTCGTAGTAGGGCAATTCATTGCCCGTTTCTGAGCGGAGACGTGCGATAAATCGCACTACTACGAACTTACTAACGCTTACGCATTCTTCTTAAAGTCCCCTGATAAGGGGATTTAGGGGATTAAAGTATGGAAAATACTGCTTTTTTGTGTCCAAAGGTCCGACATTTGCCCATCTTGTGTAAGTCCTATTAAGTTTAGAGAAGGAATGTAAATGACGAAACCCCACGAATTCCCAGAAGCAACACTCGGAGATCGGTTGCATACACTCGCAAAGTCGGGTGGGGGCCTGTGCACAACGATGAGTGGAGGAGGCGCGTTCCAGAAAAGAACTACAAAAATAGGGGACTCGTTTCTGGAATTTATCACGGCTCCGTAGACTTCCTATGGACGTGTTTCCAAAGCGCGCCTGTCAACAAGAAAACTGACACAAATCGTGTATATCAAATGAAGTACCAACTTGAGGTATTGAATGCCATTACCTAACCTGAATCATGAGGGCGAATTGCCAGAGGGAATACACCCCGCAACGATTGATGAAGTCGTTGCTCAATTTGGTAGCGGAACGGAACAACGGATAATTGTGACTGAGCGTTTGAAACGCATCTATCAACTTGCTAAGGCAACAGGTCACCTTCAGCAATTACTTATTTTTGGAAGTTATATCACTACAAAACCGGAACCGAATGATATTGACATCATACTTATCTTTAATGATAATTTCGACATGAGAACTTGCAGTGAGGAAGTGAAAAAACTTTTGAACCATCAACAAACGGAAAATGAATTTGGAGCCAGCATTTTCTGGATACGTCCGTCGTTACTATTGTTAGAAACCCTTGAAGAATTTATTGAAGGTTGGCAGGTTAAACGTGACGGAACTCGTCGCGGTATCATAGAGGTAAAAAATGATTCAGAATGATAAGGAACTCAAAACGAGCCAAGAACGTATAGCGTATTTTCAAAAGTTACTCCTACAATTGAGAGTTCAAGCCACGCCTGAAGAATTTCCGTTCGTTTCAAGTGGCTATCGGATGGAGATAGAGAAAATGCAAGCAGAAGTTCTTGACTATCTAACCCGACATATTAGTGAAAAGGCGCGAGCTATGTCTATCAATACCATAGAGAAAGATTTTATTGATAAAGTCTCGGCACAGATTCGGGTTTCACCTGATGGCAGAGATCGTTTTCGCGTGTTTACCCCTTTCCGGTTTGACGACGGTGATCACATAGCCATTGTTCTAAAAAAAGAACAAGGCCGTTGGTTACTCTCAGACGGAGGGCATACCTATATGCACCTGACCTATGATATTGATGATAAACTTCTTCATACTGGAAATCGCAAGAAGATCATCTTAAGGGCCCTTTCTCTCTTTGACCTTGAAGATCGCGATGGAGAATTAATACGTGAGGTATCGAATGGCAATTATGGTGAGGCACTCTATGACTTTGCCCAGGCACTGCTAAGAATCGCCGACGTATCCTATTTGTCAAGGGAACGGGTTCAATCCATATTTACGGAAGATTTCCGCACCTTGTTGAATGAAAATGTGCCAAAATCGCGCATCTGTTTTGACTGGAGCGATCCAGAACGAGATCCACAAAAAAACTATGTCGTAGATTGTCGAATTAACGGGATGCAGGAACCGCTTTTTGTGTTTGCACTTAACAGTGATAATAAAACCCGCGATGCTACAATTGCTCTCTATCAATTCAAGGAGTGGCAGATCCCGTTCCGTTCTCTGGGCATCTTCAAGAATAAATCGGATATCAGTCGCAAGGTGCAGGAGCGTTTCAGCGATGTATGCGATAAAACGTTCTATAGCCTGATCTTAAACTATGCGAGTATTCAAGAGTATCTCGTCGGTAATATCGGCAATACCGAAGAATTAGAAACCAAAAGGAAATGGTAATTCATGATACCTCACCCAATAAATTGAAGAAATGGGAACAGGGACGTTAGACATGATCCGCCGTTTCAGTGATGCCGGCTTACCCGAACCCGAATTCACCGACACCGGTGGATTTAAGATAACAATTTGGCGTACTACATATCCAAAGCAGCCAGAGTCACAGCCAGAGTCACAGCCGAAGGGCCTCAAGTTCAGCGTACTAAACCTACTGACCAGGGGTCCAATGCAAAAATCCGAGTTATCCAGAAACTTAGGGCAAAGGGTCGTCTCAGGGCCCCTGAATGCAGTCGTGCGGAGACTCCTAAACGAAGAGATGATTGAATACACACTGCCAGAGAAACCTAATAGTCGTCTACAGAAGTACCGGCTGACAGATAAAGGAAGGAACGAACTCGCGAATCTAAAATCAGGAAATGCAGTATAATACCAATTCTAATTGATAATTCCTCTTAAAAGGTTGACTATTTTTCAGCGATGCTCGGTGCGGTTAGAAACCGCACCTACCGGGTGTGGTGTGAGTGGGTTCGGTTAATGCGAGATAAACTTTTAGAAATGGTATAAGATGCAGTATATGTAGATTGGTAGATGAACGGGCCCCAAAAATCATTCGGGGAGAAGGAAGGCATGCACATCATTCGTGAAACAGAAAAAGATACACAAAAACGCGTCATAGAATTCTTCCAAGATGCCTTGAACTATACCTACCTCGGCAATTGGGCAGATAGCGTTAACGAAAACAGCAATATCATCCCTGAAGACCTTGCTGACTGGCTGCGGAAACAGAACCACGACCCCAATATTATCAGTAAAGCCGTGTATCAACTACAACAAGCAGCGAAAATCGGTGGAAGTCGAACGCTTTATGATGCAAACTTTGAGGTCTATGAACTTCTACGCTACGGCGTAAAGGTGCAACCGGATATCAGTGAACACCATAAAACTGTCTGGCTCATAGATTGGAAAAATCCTGAAAATAACGACTTCGGTATCGCCGAGGAGGTCGCGATTAGAGGAAAACACAGCAAACGTCCCGATCTTGTGCTGTATATCAATGGTATCGCTATCGGTGTGTTAGAGTTAAAAAGTGCCATCGTCTCTATTTCTGAAGGTATCCGTCAAAACCTTGCCAGCCAAACGGAGACGTTCATTGAGTGGTTTTTTAGTACAGTGCAGCTGGTGATGGCAGGAAATGAAACTGAAGGATTGCGTTACGGCGTTATCAAGTCACCTGAAAAATACTGGTTGCGATGGAAAGAAAAGCCTGCACAGTTAGAGACCGAGAACAATCCGTTACTCAGAGAACTCAGTCAATTTTGCAACAAAGAACGGATGCTTGAAATCCTACACGATTTCATTGTATTTGATGCGGGGATAAAGAAAATCTGCCGTCATAATCAGTACTTCGGTGTGAAGGCAGCCCAAGCGCGCGTCAAGCGTAGAGAAGGCGGGATTATCTGGCACACACAAGGCAGCGGAAAAAGTTTGGTGATGGTCTGGTTAGCAAAATGGATTCTGGCAAACAACCCTAACGCACGGGTCCTCATCATCACTGACCGCGTAGAATTGGATGAACAAATTGAAGGTATTTTTCATGGTGTCAAAGAGAATATTAAGCGAACAAAGAGCGCGGATGATCTGAAGCAAGTGCTTAGCGATTCTACAAATCGGTTAGCCTGTTCTCTTATTCACAAGTTCGGCAAGTCGGGAGAGATAGAAGACACAGATGTTGATATCTATGTAATGGATTTAAAGCAGAATCTTTCCGATGGTTTACGTGTAAAGGGCGAATTTTTTGTATTTGTAGACGAATGCCACCGCACACAGTCGGGCAAACTCCACAAGGCGATGAAGGAACTCCTTCCCAACGCCATGCTAATTGGCTTCACAGGCACACCCTTGCTAAAGCGCGACAAACAACGGAGCATTGAGACATTCGGTAAATTTATTGACACCTATAAATATGATGAGGCAGTCCATGATGAAGTCGTGCTTGATCTGCAGTATGAGGCACGCGATATTGACCAGAATCTCACTTCGCAAGACCGTATTGACCAATTTTTTGATAGCAAAACCCGCGGGTTAAACGATGTCGCGAAAGCGCAGCTCAAGGAACGTTGGGGAACGATGCTAAATGTGGAAAGTTCAATGAATCGCCTACGGAAAATAGTCGCAGACATTGTTTTAGATATGGGCACGCGCGACCGATTGAAAAGTGGGAAAGGGAACGCAATGCTTGTGGCAAACAGTATCCTCTCTGCTTGTAGGCTCTACAATCTATTTCAAGATACACCTTTGCGAAGGAAATGCGCCGTTGTGACATCCTATAGACCGACCACAGAATCCATCAGATTGGAAGAAACAGGGGAAGGGCTCACTGAAAACCAGCAGAAATACAACACCTATCGAGAAATGCTCGCAGCACATTTTAACGAATCACCAGATACAGCAATACATAAGGTTGATCAGTTTGAACAGGAGGTCCAGAAACGTTTCATTGAAGAACCGGCGCAGATGAAGCTCCTCATCGTCGTGGACAAGTTGCTCACAGGTTTTGACGCACCCCCTGCCACCTATCTTTACATAGACAAAAGCATGCAGGATCACGGGTTGTTTCAAGCAATTTGTCGCGTTAATCGCATTGATTCTGATGACAAGGAATTCGGCTACATCGTGGATTACAAAGACCTGTTCGGATCTCTGAAGCAAGCAATGACAGACTACACGGGTGAAGCGTTTGAAAACTATGATATCGAAGATGTAGAAGGGTTATTGAAGGATAGGCTTGAAAAAGGCAGGGAACGATTAGAGGACGCACGCGAAGCGATTAAAGCGTTATGCGAACCCGTGGATCCACCGAAATATATCCAAGATTATATCCGTTACTTCTGTAGCGACGAAAGCGCAAACGCTGAGCAGATCAAAGCGAAAGAGCAGAAACGAATAAAACTCTATAAATTGACTGCAGCCTTAGTGCGTGCTTATGCTAACCTTGCAAATGAGATGGAGGCGGCAGGATATAGTGCCGCGGAAGCAGGGAAAATCAAAAAAGAGGTAGCAGACTACGAATATGTACGTCTACAAGTAAAACTGGCAAGTGGGGATTATATTGACCTGAAGATGTATGAGCCTGATATGCGCCATCTCTTGGATACTTATATCCAAGCCGAGGAGAGTGAGACGCTCTCAACATTTGACAATATGCCGCTTGTTCAACTGATTGTGAATAAGGGTGCTGATGCGGCGGTTGAGAAATTGCCAGAAGGTATTCGCACAAATCCAGAGGCGATCGCAGCAACAATAGAAAACAACATTCGACGCGTCATCGTTGACAAATCAGAAATCAATCCCAAATACTATGAGGATATGTCACGACTGCTTGAGGAACTCATTCGTCAGCGGAGACAGGATGCCATCAATTATCGGCAATATCTATCCGAGGTTACGAGTTTGAGCAAACGGGTTATTGATCCTACTGCAAACTCGGACTATCCCCCAGATATCGATACACCACCAAAACAAGCTCTGTTTGATAACTTACCAGACGATATGCCTGTTGATCGTAGAACTGCGATGGCAATAGCGATAGACGAGGCTATTATGGATGCAAGAAGTGATGAATGGAGAGGGAATGGATTTAAAGAACTTGAAGTCCGTAATGCCATCGAGATAGTTATCTTGGATGATTTTGATGACGATACCATTGACGTTGATAAGATGTTTAATATTGCAAAAAACCAAGATGAATACTAAAATAGATAATTATCATATTGAAGTACGGGGTCTCTCCATACAGATAGTCCGTAAAGACATTAAGCATTTCTATATCAGTGTCCATCCGCCGAACGGACAGGTGCGTGTGTCTGCACCGCTGCGACTTGACGATGGTGCCGTGCGGATGGCTATTATTTCGCGTTTAGGATGGATTCGCCGGAAGCAGTCAGCGTTTATGAAACAAGAACGCCAGTCAGAACGCGAGTATGTGTCTGGTGAAAGTCATTATTTTGCAGGTAAACGTTACAGACTAAAAGTAACAGAGCAGGACCGACCACCAACGGTTCGCTTGCTTAACAATACGAGGATCGGATTAGTCGTACGTCCAGGAACAGATCGCAATAAACGGGAGGCGGTACTTTACGAATGGTACCGTGAACATCTCCGCACACAACTACCACCCCTCATTGCCAAATGGGAACAGAACATGGAGCTAACTGTTAACGAGGTACGTATCAAAAAAATGAAAACGCTTTGGGGCTCCTGCAACATTGAGGCGAAACGCATCTGGCTTAATCTTGAATTGGCGAAGAAACCGAAATCGTGTCTGGTGTATGTATTGGTGCATGAGATGGTGCATCTACTGGAGCGCACACATAACGATCGGTTCCGTGAATTGATGGATCGTTTCCTACCACAATGGCGAACATATAGGGATACGCTCAACCGTGCCCCCTTGGCACATGAAGATTGGGGATATTGACTTAGAAACCTTTATACTGTGTGAAACTGTATACATCTGCAACAGGAACTTGTACGCGAGGAAAAGGTTATGCCATCTCGTGCTTTGGAAAGCTGTAGCATCTTACCTAACATCGATAAAATACTCGTCATCCGCGTTGACGGTATCGGGGACCTGCTGAATTCGACACCAGCGATCTCATTGTTACGAGAGAATTACGCATCCGCGGAGATTGCAGTATTGACGCGTCCACTCAACGCACCTGTGCTGATGGGGAACCCTGACGTTGATAGAATTCTAATCTTTGCACGTAATGGCGAACACCGTGGACTCAAGGCCCGACTCCGATTCTATTGTGAGCTACGTCGCGAAGGGTTCCAACTCGTAGTGGCGATGCAGACGGCAATGTGGTCTCACCTTGTTGCCTTGCTTTCTGGAGCACCCTACCGTTTAGGGCGTTATCAGAAGCGATTCAGGTCTACGCTCACGCACGCATGGCGCGGCAAGTATCCGAAAGGTGAAACCCACGAAGTCGATCGGAACTTGGAACTGGTCCAATTAATCTGTAGAGGCGACGGGAGACGGAAACTGAAATTTTATCTGTCGCCTAACGAAATTGATACCGCAAAGGTGCACCTTGCCTCATGGGGAATTGGTGCTAACACATTTCTTATTGGTATCCATCCGGGTGGCAGTTCGTTTGATAAACGTTGGCCCGAAAACCGATACGCTGAACTTGCTGACAAGCTGGCGCGACAGTATCACGCCACAATTCTTCTCTTGCATGGTCCCGAAGAGGCGGCGTTAGCACACGATATTCAACAGGCGATGCAGTCCCGTGCTATCGTTCATGCACCGGAAACGATTCGCGAGTTAGGAGCACTGTTGTCTTGTTGCAACTTGGTGATCTGTAACGATTCAGGTCCGATGCATCTCGCTGCAGCGTTGGATGTTCCCCTGGTGGCAGTCTTCGGTCCGACAGATCATGTCGCATGGCATCCGTTGAGCGAAAACGCCTCTATTGTACGGAGAGATATGCCGTGCTGGCCCTGTAGCGCGCATAAGTGCAAAATCGGATGGGAATGCACGAAGAAACTGCCAGTTGAACCGGTTTGGGAAGCTACGACAAAGACCATAGAAGTGAGGCCGAAATGAAGATTGTTGTCGTCGGTTGGGGCACAACAGGAGATGTTTATCCTGTCTTAGCATTGGCGGAACGTTTACTTGAAAGGGGACATCAGGTCCGTGTCTGTGCCTTGGCACTTTATAGAGACAGGGTTCTTGAAATCGGCGCGGAATTCTATGAAATCGGAGTCGAGTTTGATTTAGGAGAGTTTCACGCTGCGTTGGATGCTATTATTCCTAAACGCGATCCGCTCGCGATGATGCATCTTATTGTGGAGGAGGGAATTGTACGCCGTGGTGAAAAGTGGTATCGGCACTGCCTTGCTGCGATGAAGGGTGCGGATTTGGTAATTTGCCATTCAGTCGATATTCCCGCCCAAGAGGCTGCTATCCGAAATGAGATCCCGTGGTTTACTGTAACGTATTGCCCTGCTATTATAAAATCTCTCGATTTTGCACCGTATCCGTTTCCGAATTGGGGACGCGCGTTCAATGCAGTCGTCTGGAAAATAGCGCAACTCCGTCTTGGGTCGAGTATAGATCCGCTTTTTAATCAATTTATTGTCTCCGTCGGTGGTAGACCGCGGGCTTCCGTAATGTTAGAGAAAATGTATTCACCGTATCTTAATCTCATTGCTGCATCTCCAACTCTCTGTCCGCCTGCAGATTTTCCACCGAACCACAGATTCACGGGTGTCTGGCATCTCGCGTCTCCGAGTTACGCGCCACCCCCTGAACTCGTGGATTTTTTGGAAGAAGATCCACCCCCTGTCATCATCACATTCGGCTCTATGGGTGGATCCAATGGACGTGAAACAACGGAAATTTTGATTGATGCTGTCAGACGAACGGATCAACGCGCGATTATCCAAGCCGGATGGGGGCAACTCGGTACGCCGGAACCACTACCGAATATCTTCTGTACGGAATATGTTCCCCATCAGTGGTTGTTCCCACAAGGGAGCTGCGTTGTACATCACGGTGGCGCAGGCACGACAGCTTCAGTGTGTCGAGCGAAGGTCCCTTCTGTTGTTGTCGCGCATAACGCAGATCAGCCCTACTGGGGAAAACGTCTTTCAGATTTAGGCGTTGCTCCCAAGCATCTGCACCGTCGAAACCTCACCGCCAAACGTCTGGCAAAACGCATTCAAAAAGTTTTAGATACACCTATGATGAAAGAACGCGCGCGGACATTGGGGACACAAATGGAATCAGAGGATGGATTGACTACAGCTGTTGCTCTGATAGAATCCTTTCAATAACCGAACCGCAAGGAAATTAGCAAAATGAAAAAAATCCTTGTTTTCAGCTTCAGTTTTATTGGCGATGTCGTCCTCTCTACTGCCGTTATTCAACCGTTACGGACACACTTTCCAGATGCCCACATCGCTTTTCTTGTCGGATCACGGGCGTTTGGTCTTCTCGCGACTGCGCCGCATATTGATGCGACCATCGTTCACGACAACCGAGGGAAACACGCCGGCTGGAAAGGCCGACTGCGTCTCATAGAAACCTTGCGATTTCACAAGTATGACATCGTTGTCAACCTACGGGACAGCTTCACAGCGCGGTGTATCGGTGCGAAGCATTGGGGGATGGTACGTGGGGACAGTAACCAGCATGCTGTAACCCGATATCTTGAAGTACTTCAGGAATATGGCATTGACACAACAGGCGCGCGTCCGCATTTGCAGTTAACAACGGAGGAACAGACCACTGCGCACCGTTTTCTTATTGAAGCCGGTTGGACATCAGAGCGATTATTGATTGGTATTCATCCGGGTGGGAATTGGAAATACAAGTTGTGGAACGCGAAAAACTACGCGCAGGTCGCAAGCACTTTAGCAAAGGAATTAGACGCAGCAATTTTACTCTTCGCCGGCCCCGACGAGCGGAAACTCCAAATGCAGGTTGCGCAGATGATGGATAATCCCCCGATTCTCGTCACGACAGAAAATCTGCGTCGCCTTGCGGCGTTAATCTCGATGTGTGATGTGTATATCGGCAATGACACAGGACCGATGCATATCGCTGCAGCGGTGGATACACCGGTGGTTGCTCTATTCGGTTCAACCGATCACATTCGGAGCGGTCCTTATGGCGATAAGCATACGGTTGTCCAGAGTGGAATTGATTTGGGGTGCAACCCGTGTCATCCGGGTCAGGATCCGGGCGGATGCGGTGCTGGCAGTTGTGAAGTGATTGCGGGGATTACGACTGAGCAAGTATTGGAAGCAGTAGCGCGTTATACTTCCCAGGCTTGAGGTATTGTGAGTGTCTCAGGCAACATCTTTCGATTTTCTTAATTCAGGTTTGAGAATCAACCCACCCTTCTCGTCCTTAATTATTGGATATCAAGAGGTTACCAATAGGCAAATGCCAAGTATCAGTAACGCCGTAAAGCAGACAAAGAAAATAGTCGGTACAAAAGTTTCAACGACAGTCAGTCGCCAATAGGTTTTCTGCTCTCTGCCTTCAGCGAGTAGATCCCATTCTCGTTTGAAAAATGGATAGGCGAGTTTTTCTTCCAATTCATGCAACGCTTTAAATTTACCAGAATTCAGTTGGCGATAAGAACGAATGACAATATACCACGCCGACGCCAAGAGCATACCAAATAGCCCAAAGCCCACCATGAGCCATCCGAGCGGTACTCCGTTTTCACGTTGCAGGAAAGCGGAAAAAAGCACTGCCAATCCGGACAAGACCAGCATGTAGAAACGGTTTGCGGTGCCCCGCTGCTTGCTGACACTGTCGGCAAGTTCCGCGTGGAGTTTGTAGATTTCTACCAATTCCTGTTTTTCGTCCATGTTATTCGCCTAATTGTTACGTGCCTAATTTATGTGTGGCTATTATACTATGTTAAATTTAAAATATCAAATCAAATTCTCAAAGAGAGCATATAAAGTTTTTGTCCAACCTCAAATGTTGGGTTTCATTAATTTTCAGGTTTTTCGGAAGAATTCGTGTATACTCCGGGATAAGTCTATGCTCACGTGCTTGTTGCTGAGGTTCGCTTACTTGCTCTTCCACTGCAATCGCAAACTATTCAACACGACAGACACACTACTAAACGCCATCGCAAACGCTGCGAGCATGGGGTGGAGTTCCCGAAGCATATTCGGCACGAAAGGTAACGGATACAGCGCGCCTGCTGCGATAGGGATTAAGAGGATGTTGTAGAAAAACGCCCAGAAAAGGTTCTGTTTAATCGTGCGCATCGTCGCGCGGCTGAGCCGAATTGCTTCGGGGAGTGCCTGCAAATCGCTGTGCATCAGCGTCACGTGTGCTGTCTCCCTTGCAATATCAGTGCCTGTGCCGAGTGCGATGCCTATATCGGCTTGTGCTAATGCGGGGGTATCGTTAATACCGTCGCCTACCATCGCGACGAGACTTCTGTCTTTTGCTTGTAAGGTTTTGATAGCGTTTGCTTTGTCTTCGGGTCGGAGTTCCGCCATAACCTCACGAATCCCTGCTCCTGCAGCGATCGCATCGGCAGTGTTGCGGTTATCCCCAGTCATCATGACCACTTCACAACCGAGTCTCTGGAGGTCCGTAATAGTTGCTTGTGCTTCCGGTCTCAACGTATCTGCGACAGCGAGGAGTCCTTCAATGTGTCCGTCAACAGCAACCCATAACACTGTTTTCGCCTCGGCTTGCAGACGTTCTGCCGCTGCTTCAAAGGTCCTTGTCGGAATGTTATGTTGTTGAATTAAGGGAAGGTTGCCAATCACGACGCTATCTTTACCGACCTGTGCAGTTATACCGTGTCCAGTGACCGCTTCAAATGCACTGGGTGTTCCAATGTCAAGCCCGCGTTCCTCAGCTGCGCGGACAATTGCTTTGCCGATAGGGTGTTCACTACCACGCTCCGCAGCGGCAGAGAGTTGTAGGAGTTCCGATTCATCTTTCTCTGTGAGAATATCGGTAAGTCTGAGTTTTCCCTCTGTCAGTGTGCCTGTTTTATCGAGGACAATTGTGGTTAAGTCGCCTGCGCGTTCCAGTGCCTCGCCGTTTCGGAAGAGGATACCACGCGCCGCGCCGATACCAGTTCCCATCATAACGGCGGTTGGGGTGGCAAGTCCCAATGCACAAGGACAGGCTGTGACGAGGATTGCCACTAAGCGGAGCATTGCTGGGGTGAATCCGGCTCCGACGAGAAACCACCACACGAGAAACGTCACAATGGCAATCCCTGTGACGACAGGTACAAATACATTCGTGACTGCATCGGCGGCGCGTTGGATAGGGGGTTTGCTCTGTTGCGTTGTTTGTACCAGTTCGATAAGGCGCGCAAGGGCTGTTTCGGTTCCGATATGTGTGGCTTCCATTGTGAGCATGCCGCTCTGATTCATCGTCGCCGCTGTCACAGGATCGCCCGGGGTCTTATCTACAGGCATGCTTTCGCCGGTGAAGACGCTTTCATCAATGGCACTTTTACCGCTACGCACCACGCCATCAACAGGAATACTTTCGCCGGGACGTACAAGGAGAACATCTCCCACACCGACCTGTTCAATCGGGATGTGTTGTTCTTCACCGTTTTGTAAGCGGCATGCTGTTGTAGGGAAAAGCTGCGGGAGCTTTTTGAGAGCTGTGGTTATCTGACCTCTGGCACGTGCTTCCAGAAGTTTCCCTAACTTAATCAATGTAATGATAACAGCGGCTGTCTCAAAATAGACGTGGCTCCCAAAGCGTGCCCCTAAGTCGGCCCCTAATGCAATCGTTACAACGAGGCTATAGAAAAACGCCACGGATGAACCCATAGCGACGAGCACATCCATATTGGCGGATCGGTTGCGTAGGGCTTTAATACCGCCGATGTAATAGTCCCAGCCAACATAACCCTGTACTGGTAACGCCAAACCAAACATTAGCCAGTTCACCCAATTTGCTGATGCCCACGCCCCTAATAGATTCATATCTCTGCCCATGCTGAGCAGAAAGAGTGGGAGCGTAAAGATTATCCCGACAGTGAATTGCAGCTTCTGCCGTCGGGATTCCGCAGCACGGGCTTCGTCTTCTTCGCCTTCGTCAACAACCTCGAAACCGAGGTCCCGGATTTTGTCAACGATAGTTTCTTCGTTGAGCGTGGAGGCATCGAAGGTGACGGCGGCGTATTCGGTAGCAAGGCTAACTTCTGCAGCAAGGATACCATCCATCTTTTTTAGGTGATATGTGATGGTACTCGCGCAGCTCTCGCAGTGCATTCCGGTGATGGGGAGGTTCAGCTGCTGTTCCATATTTTTAACTATTAAATCTGGGCACCGCTCCACTACGTTTCGCGGTGGTTTTAGTTAATTCTAACCGCCTCTGGAACTTGAAAAAAGGTTCTTTACCAATTTTAGCACATCGCGGGCAAGGGACGCAAGGCTGGATATAATAGGCGAAAGTCTTTCAGTTAGTCTAAATGGACAGGTAGACCTGTTTCAAGGGATTCGTTGGCAGCGATGGATAAAATGGCGGTTTTCGCGGCATCGGCATAAGGTGATCGGATTGCGCTGCCATCTCCTGTGCGAACTGCCTCAATAAAGGTGCTATCCATGTCAATCGTGCAATTGTTTTCTGGATTCCACGTGGTTTTCTCATCGGCAGTGGAGAGCACGAGCGCGCGACGGAGATGGTATTCAAGCGAACCATCTTCACAGAAGATGTCTAACCCAGAACGCCGCAGCCCATTTGTTGTGAAACAGGCGGAGAACATTATCCCGAAAACACCGCTCTCAAATTGCAGAGAAACCGCAGATGCTTCTTCAATATCGTAATCGGTGTCCGGAATCAGATCGTAGCGTGCCACAGCGTAGACGGTTTTGACTTCGCCGAAGAGGTAGCGCGCCATATCAAATTCGTGCGTCGTCTGCTCCATGAGCTGCCCACCCGATTTTGCCTTCTCACGCCACCATCCACCCGGCATTCCGCCCATCCAATAGCCCATGAAGAACCCAACGCGCCGTGACGCAAGGAGTTCTTGCGCTTTGTCGATAATATCAAGGTAACGTTCCTGATACCCAGCAGCGGTGATGATGCCTTTTTCTTCTATCTCCGCTGCGATTTCCTTTGCTTCCTCGGCATCCATGTGTACCGGTTTTTCCACAAACATCGGGAGTCCAGCGTTGATAACAGCGCGTTCTGGGGCACCGTGGGCAAATGGCGGGATTGAGATATAGACGGCATCTAATTCCTCGCTCGCCAACATCTGATTGTAATCAGCGTAGGCTTTACCGCCGTATTGCGTCACAGCCTGCTCCGCTTTTTCGAGTACAATATCACAAAAGGCGACGAATTGTGAGCCACCAATTTCGGTTAATTCGCGTAGATGACGGTTCATGTTGCCACCTGTACCGATGAAACCTAATCTAACGTTTGACATTTTTTAATTATTGTCCTTTGATAGTCGTTAGCAGTCGTCTGAACCTGGATTTTCATGATTTTAATGACTGTGATTACAAGACATTTAATCACAGCAAATCTGATAATCTCATACAGGACTTACGTAATTTTGACTGCAGCCCGTTCTGTTTGATGCGAATTTTCGGAAAACACAGTGTTCTCGTGCCACAAACTGGGAAGTTTGTGCTACAAAAGAGCAGCATGCGTAAGCCCTATCATAAATCATAGTTCAGACTTTTACCGATGGTTCCTGACGACCAATCACCATTAAAACACTGAATTTTGTGCTGGATTGAGCATCAGTGATGGTAAAATACCGATAAGCAACACACCAATCGCTGCGATAACTAATCCGATGACAAGGGTTGAGGAATACGGACTAAATTCCAACTCCTCTTCCGGTTCACGCATATACATTGTTACGACGACGCGCAGATAATAGAATGCTGATATGGCAGTGTTAACGGCACCGATAATAACGAGCCAGATATGCCCTGCACCAACTGCAGACTTGAAGATGTAGAATTTCCCAACAAAGCCAGCAGTCGGTGGAAAACCGGCGAGCGACAAAAGCATGACCGTCATAAACATAGCAAGCAACGGTTTTCGCAGTCCGAGTCCGGCATAGTCGGAAATCATGAGACTCTCGCCATCAGCGGTTTTTGCCAAAATAACCGCACCGAATGCTCCAATATTCATCACGCAGTAGACAAGGAGGTACAGCATTGCGCTGGAGATACCTTCGCTGTTTGCCGCTGCTAAACCTATCAGGATGTAGCCGGCATGTGCAATACTCGAATACGCCAACATCCGTTTGATGTTGGTTTGTGCAATCGCAATGACATTTCCAACCGTCATTGTCAACATCGCTAATAGAATGATAACGCCGCTCCATTCGACTTGCAGGTTTGGTAACGCCTCCATGAAAATCCTCAGGAACGCCGCAAATCCCGCTGCCTTCGGTCCTGCCGAGATAAACGCCGCTATCGTTGTCGGCGCGCCCTCGTAGACATCGGGTGCCCACTGGTGGAACGGGACGATCGCCACCTTGAATCCGAACCCAACGATCAACAAAAACATTCCTGCTAACAGTAGTGGTGATTTATTCGGAGCCGCAATTGCCTCAGCGATTGCCGGGACACTCGTCGTTCCGGCACCACCGTAAATCAACGCAATGCCGTAAAGGAAAAACGCGCTTGCAAACGCACCGAGCAGCAAGTACTTCATTCCCGCCTCGCTTGAAGCAGGACTCTCTCGGAAGTAACCCGCCAAAATATACAGCGATAGCGACATCAGTTCTAAGCCCAAGAAAATGATAATCAACTCGTTGCCTGCAGCCATCAACATCATGCCGAGCGTCGCAAGCAGGATAAGTAGGTAGTAGGGACCCTGCTTTCTGTCTCTACCCCCTAAGTAGCTTATTGAGATCAGGGCAACTAAAATTGTTGAGACAAGGAAGATAATATTAAAAAAGAGAGAGAAATTATCTACCTTAAGCATTTCGCTGAATTGAGTGCCAACTGTGCCTGCTTGATGCATCTGAATGGAGACCCATAAGGCGATTCCAGCACCAACGATTGTCATCCAGCCGAGAACCGTTTTTGAAATAGAATCAAAAAGGTCGAAGACGAGGACAATAAGCAACGTCAAAGCGATAATCAGTTCTGGCATCAGCAATTGCCAGTTAATCTCTATCGGCATTCAAAAACTCCTTTTTCCCGGCTATCGGCTGTTGGCTATCGGCTATCGGTAGAGCAGTTAGGACAGTGAAGTAATACACAACCACCACACACCGAAAGCCGACTGCTGACCGCCGACTGCCATTATAGGAACACAAACGTCACAATCACAAAGAGAGGGAATAGAATCACTACTGACCAGAGCATGTATCCAAAGAAACTCGGCATGCGAATACCACTCTGTTCTGCAATCGCTTTTACCATGAAGTTCGGGGCATTGCCAATGTAGGTATTTGCACCCATAAAAACCGCTCCAACGGAGATGGCAATTAATAATCTGGCAAACTCAAGATGTTCTGGATTCGTTAATTGACCTGACAAAATTTGTGGTACAACCGTCTCAGTCAGGTGTAATTTCCCGAGTGCCGTGTTGAAGAACGTCAAATATGTTGGCGCGTTGTCCAAGAAACTGGACAAAATACCCGTAATCCAGAAATAGTGAGCAGGTTGTTTCATAGCACCAATTAAACCTGCCAGCGCACCGTTCTCTCCTGCTTTCAGAATTGCTAACGCTGGAATGATTGTCATAAATATTCCAGCGAAAACTTTTGCGACCTCTTCAATTGGCTCCCATGAAAATTCGTTGGATTGACGTAATTCGCCACTAAAGGGTGTATATTTAAGGGATAGTAGCCCCATAACAACAATCAATACTTCGCGAGCAATATTTTGCCAATACACATGAACGCCAAGAATATTGACTTCTCCCCACTTGAAAGTACCGCTCATTAGAACGGCAGCAATGATACCGAATAGGAAGACGAGGTTAAAAAGCCCTTCTACGCGAACGGGTTCGTTGGTTCCATCGTCTGGGACGACACCGCCCTCCCGTTTAAACATAAAAGTGTCAAATATAAAGAAGAAAATAATCAATATCACGCTTATAAATAACATGTGCGGCAATAATGCCGTCGTTGTCCAGAAGAAAGGCACGCCGCGGAGAAACCCGAGGAATAGCGGTGGGTCTCCTATTGGTGTTAAAGAACCCCCGATGTTACTTACAAGAAAAATGAAAAAGACAATTAGATGAACCTTATTCTTTCGGTATGCATTTGCTCGGATTAAAGGACGGATCAGGAGCATTGATGCCCCGGTAGTTCCGACCCATGATGCAATCACAGTGCCGATTAACAGTAGGAATGTATTGAGCATCGGTGTGCCACGCAATGTGCCACGCACAAGAATCCCACCTGCGACTGTGAATAAGCCCCACAAAAGGAGGATGAATGGGATATAGTCTAATAGATAGATGTGCAGGATGTCGTAAAAAGCATCTCCACGAAAAGCAATCAGATACGGGATCGCGAAGACGGATGCCCATACCAATGACATCTTTCCACCGTGATGCACAAGAAAGTGTGAATCTAAAACGAGTGGGAAAATCGCAATTGAGAGTAAGATACCAACAAATGGAATAATACTCCAGATAGGCAATTTCGCGCCATCTACTCCATGGTGCGCTCCATCGGCATCATCTGCACCGAATGCCTCCATTGAGACCAATAGGGCAAGTCCGACAATTATACAAAGAATAAGACAAGATGTGAGTTTAAATTTCACTTACTTCGTTTCTGCCTCCTTTTCAATCTTTTCATGCTGTGCAGGCTGCGTTCCGTGTAATGCGAGTTGACTGTTTGATGGTTCTTGTTTTTCCAGATGTCCGATAGCAGATTGCGCCTGCACCTGTGTTACAACAACGTCTACTGACTTTTCCATCTTACTCAGGAAAGGCTTTGGATAGACACCGATCCAAACGATGAACAGCAAGATTGGCAGCATCACAACGATTTCGCGAGCATTCAGGTCGGGTAATTCCGCGTTTGTCTTATCCAATGTTCCGAACATTACCCGTTGGAACATCCACAGCATGTACACAGCTGCAAGGATTACACCAACAGTTGCGAAAATTACGTGTATTTTAGAGAAAGCCCCCTCAACAAAACTGCCGAACAGGATCATGTATTCACCGACGAACCCATTCAAACCTGGGAGTCCGATTGACGACAATGTCACAACCATAAAAATTGTGGCGAAGATTGGCATCTGCTTTGACAAGCCACCGAAATCGACGATCATCCGACTGTGTCGCCGTTCGTAGATCATCCCAACTAAAAGGAATAGTGCTCCTGTGCTTAAGCCGTGATTAACCATTTGCAATACACTGCCTTGGATGGCTGCAGGGTTTCTTGAAAAAAGACCTAACACAACAAAGCCGAGGTGACTTACACTTGAGTAAGCAACAAGTTTCTTGAGGTCCGGCTGTACCATAGCGACCAATGCTCCATAGATGATACCGATGACCGCAAGTGTAACAATCAGGGGTGTGAACTTAGCCGCCGCGTCTGGAAAAAGTGGTAGGCAAAATCGGATGATGCCGTAAGTGCCCATTTTTAGCAAAACGCCCGCAAGGATGACGCTGCCCACTGTAGGCGCCTCAACGTGTGCATCCGGGAGCCATGTGTGGAAAGGGAAGAGTGGCACCTTAATGGCAAACGCAATGAAGAATCCAAGAAATAACAGGTCGGAATGACTGAAGGGACCACTGAGCGTCGTCAGGTCAAAACTATTGTTGTTCTGGAAATAGAGTGCTAAAATACCAACAAGCATCAGCGCACTGCCTGCCATCGTATAAAGAACGAACTTCACCGTAGCGTAAATCCGCCGTTCTCCGCCCCAAATGCCAATTAGGAAGTACATCGGAATCAGCATGGATTCCCAAAACACGAAGAAGAGGAACAGATCTAATGCACAAAAGACCCCTAACATGCCGGTTTCGAGGGCGAGCAGCGACATCATAAAGCCGCTCAATCCTTTCTCAACCGAATTCCATGCGGCGAGAATACACACCGGTGTGAGGAAAGTCGTCAGTAGCACTAACCACAACGAAATGCCGTCAATGCCGATATGGTAACTTATACCTAAACCCGGAATCCACGCGTGTTGAGTGACATTTTGAAATGCTCCAGTCGTTGCGTCAAATCCCGTATAAAGCCCTAACGAGATAACAAACGTTAGAACCCCAATGGCAAGTGCAATACCTTTAATAGCGGTTGCGCCTAAGCCCCTGAGCAACGCAATCGCTATCACACCGAGCAGTGGTAAAAAAATGACTGTTGAAAGTAACAAGGAAACCTCCTTTAGGACAATTCGATTTTCAGCAATAGGCACGGCCTACCGTTCGCGATTTTCATACGCACTCAGAATAAATCATGAACCGAACAGGCTCCAGATCGAACCAGCGGACCAATCACGTCTACGCTCCTCTTCTCGTTTTAATTCGCGGAGGCGTTTTGAATAAGTATCACGAGGGACACTGTTTTGCCACCATATTTTCAACTTGCGATTGAACGCGGAGATGTCTTTCTCCGATTTCCCACAGTGGTCCAGCACCCATGCCCCTAATCTAATATCATTGTGAATCCGGACAGCGGCTTCCTGAAACGCTTCTGCTGAAATGCCCAAGAAGGACAAAATTCCAGCATCTTGCTTGGAGGCAGCACCGTACTTATAACTTCCAATTTCACCAACATGGTCAGCCCGCGCCTTATCTGTCAATCTTGCAACACCACAAATGCCAGCTACTTCTTTATTAATTAGGTCCCGTGGGCGGAAAGTCCTCTTTTTTTTCATCTTTCTTCCCTCGAAAAAAGGTTTAAGCGAAAAACAGATAGTACGCAAGGAACAACACTATTCCCAGAACCATTGAAACAATGTACGCTTGGACGATCCCTGTTTGGAGTCGTCGGAGCGTGCCGCCAATAATTTGAACAATCGAAGCTACACCGTTGACAATTCCATCAATAACGCCATTGTCCACGATCCGCCACAGTAGGTAGTGAGAGCCGTTTTTGATGGGCTGCACAATGAGTGCATTGTAAATCTCGTCGATATAGTATTTGTTGGCAATCAGTCTATGGAGTGCATTGGTGGGTTCCTCAGACGGCACGCGTTTGCTGTAACGCATCCATGCGAACGCAATACCCGCCAAACCGACGACTGAGGAAATAACCATAAATAAGACTACATTACCCGATGCCTCATGGTGTGCTTCTGGAAAAACGTTTTTTGTGAAGTGGTGGAACCAACTATCATGTCCACCCCAACCTAAGAGTAAGCCGATTAGAGCCGAAGGGATTGCTAAAATTGCCAGAGGGACCCACATCACCGGTGGTGATTCATGTAGGTGTGAAGCAACGTCGGGTTCGACCCGAGACTCGCCATAGAACGTCACAAAAATCAGTCGGAACATGTAAAATGCTGTCAGGAATGCTGTGACCAACCCTATAATGTAAATCAGCGGCGAACTCCCCCACGCACTGTGTAGAATTTCGTCTTTGCTCCAGAAACCGCTCAGAAATGGGAATCCGGCAATGGCAAGCGCACCGATTAAAAAAGTCCAATGCGTTATTGGCATTTTTGCTTTCAAACCGCCCATCCTTCGCATATCTAACTCGTTCGCCATTGCATGCATCACGCTGCCAGCGGTAAGAAACATCAGACCCTTAAAGAAGGCATGCGTTACCAAGTGGAAAACGCCAGAGGCATAAGCACCAACACCGACCCCAAGGAACATATATCCCAATTGGCTTACCGTGGAATAGGCGAGGATGCGTTTGATGTCGTTCTGTGCCAATGCAATCGTCGCCGCGAAGAACGCAGTCAAAACGCCAATCCATGCGACAACTTCACCTGTATGCGCTATGTTGTAAAGCACGGCGGAGCGCGCTATCATATACACGCCTGCTGTTACCATTGTTGCAGCGTGAATCAACGCACTAACGGGAGTCGGGCCTTCCATCGCGTCTGGTAGCCACACATAGAGCGGAATTTGTGCCGATTTACCTATCGCGCCAACAAAGAGTAGCAAGGTTGCAATTACGAGGGTACTACCTCCAAAAACTTTCTGAAAATTATCGGCTTCGGCAGCATCGAATATTGACGCAAAATCAAGCGTGCCAAACGCTGCAAATAGCGTAAACATGCCCAGCAGGAAACCGAAATCACCAATCCTGTTCACAATAAACGCTTTTTTTCCAGCATCCGTCGCTGACTTTTTGTCGTACCAGAATCCAATCAGCAGGTAAGAACAGAGTCCAACACCTTCCCACCCGACAAACATCATGAGATAGTTGTTGCCGAGAACCAGGATTAGCATTGCGAACACAAATAGATTCAAGTAAGCGAAATAGCGGGTATATCCTTCATCACCATGCATGTAGCCGATTGAGTACACGTGGATGAGGAACCCTACACCCGTGATTACTAACAACATTACTGTCGTTAGTGCATCCACTCGAAACCCGATATTGAAGGCGAATGATTCTCCCGTAATCCATTCATAAAGTGTTTCGTCAAGAGGCGTACCACCGCCCTGAAGACTGGCAAAGGCGATGATTGAACAGATGAGGGAAATAAGCACTGCGACCGAACCGATCCACCCACTCAGTTTCTCATTCCCTTTAAGCCATTTCCCAAGCAATCCGTTAATCAGGAATCCAACAAGTGGGGCAACTAACAGGACAACAATTAATTCAAGTGACATATTTTTATCCTTCTTTATCCTTTCAACGAATTAACTTCGTCCACATTAATCGTTTCACGATGCTTGAAGACGCTTACGATAATTGCAAGCCCAATCGCAACCTCTGCAGCAGCGACAGCCATCACAAAGAAAACGAAGACTTGTCCGGTCGCCTCACCCAAACTACGACTGATTGCTACAAAGGCGAGGTTTGCTGCATTCAACATCAGTTCAATACACATGAAGATGATGATGGCGTTTCTACGGACAAGAACGCCTATTACCCCTGTTGTGAACAGGAGTGCGCTTAAGATAAGATAGTACTGTAGTTCCATGTAAAACTTTTTCTCCTCATGCCTGTAGATGCTATCGTCGAAAATATTTTAATTTTCACTTTGGCTTTCACGTTTCACCAGAACGATAACTCCAATTAACGCCGCCAACAAAATGAGCGAGGTAACCTCGAAGGGTAAGAGATACTTACTGAACAGGAGTTCGCCAATATCATACGTCGTTGTGTTTGGAGATACCGTAGCCGGTTGTGCAGAGGCAATCGCGGTATTATTGAGGACGTTTGTAGCGATATAGATGCCTTCAATGGCTAAGAGAATACCTAAAATTATCGCAAAGCCCTTTAGTTTTCCGCCGATGGCTCCTTTCACCGAGAGTGTTCCGAGGTTCAGCAGCATAATCACAAAGAGGAAGAGCACCATGATAGCACCCGCATAGACAATCACTTGTACAGCCGCAACAAAGTGTGCACCTAACAACAGAAACAGTCCTGCTTGTGCGAAAAAGGTCACGACAAGCGAAAGCGCGCTATAAATCGGATGCCGAAATGAGATGACGGCGATTGCGCCAATCAGCGAGACCGCTCCAAAGAGAATAAATAGAATCTGTTCTGCATTCATTCGTACGCCTCCTATTCTATTGCGTCGAGAGCCGTCGGTGTAAGCCGATTGTCACTATCTTGTGTTACTGGCTTTGGGGCATCCATCACAAGCAATCCTGCTACAATAGATACAACAATAAATCCAGCAACTGCGTTGCCGATACCTACTACCAAGCGAGAGTTAGTTATTATCCATAGGGTGCCAGTTACAACGATTGAAGTTAACGTAACGGGCAACAAAAATTTCCAACCGAAGTTCATAAGTTGATCATACCGGAACCGCGGCAGCGTCCAGCGTACCCATATAAACACGAATAGGAAAATGGCGGTTTTGGCAAAAAAGATGCCGAATGAGATAACGCCACTCCACACGGGACCCCCTATATTTTCTAAGCCAAAAAAGTGCCAGCCCCCCAGGAAAAGTGTCACCGTCACAGCAGAGCCGACAATCATGTGCATATATTCTGCCATGAAAAACATCGCAAACTTCATACTACTGTATTCGGTATGATAGCCCGCCACAAGTTCTTGCTCGGCTTCCGCGAGGTCAAACGGTAAGCGGTTTGTTTCTGCAAACATTGCTGTGACGAACGCTAAAAAGGCGGGGAAATGAATCAGGAAATTCCAATGCCACGGATACGCGCCTTGCGCTTCGGCAATTACCCGAAGGTGGAGCGAACTCGTCAGCATCAGCACCCCGATAATCGCCAATCCCAGCGTCAATTCGTAGCTAATCATCTGTGCAGACGAACGTAGACCCCCTAAAAGCGAATACTTGTTATTAGATGCCCAAGCCCCCAAGACGACCCCGTAGACACCAAGGGAGGTTATCGCTAAGATATACAGGATCCCGATGTTGATATCCGCAACCTGGAGGGGTATTTCGTGTCCGAGGACCGTGATAGTACTCCCAAACGGCACGACTGCGATTGTAACCAATGCTGGTATCAAGACCATTGCCGGTGCAAGCACATACAGCGGCTTATCTACATGATCGGGGATGAGATCCTCCTTGAAGAGGAACTTAATTCCGTCGGCGATTGGCTGTAAAATTCCTTGAAAGCCGACCCGATTCGGTCCAAGTCGATCCTGCATCCATCCACTCACTCGGCGTTCTGCCCAGATCATTGCCATTACGCCGATAATTAGTAGATGCGCGATGAAGAGAATCTTGACGATTGAGCTGATAATTAAAACGAGAAGTTCTGAATTTTCCATTTTTTTAATTATTATGTCTGGACGTTGCCTCCGTTGTCGGCAACGATCTAAAATTGGTAAAAAAACCTATTTTAGATTAGAAAAAGTTTGTAACAATTGGAATCCTGCCCTGACAACGGAAGGGCAGTGCAAAAGCAATCGTTAAATTACCAATTTAACCCCTGCGTCTCCGATGTTTTGATGCGTTGCGTCCCCATAGCCCGGCACATTTTCTGTAATAGCGAGCGCAATCTCACCCGCGAAGTGATAGTTCATCTCACCCCCCAACTGTTTGGCAAGCTGCTGCGTGATCTCCCAATCGGCTCGCGCTTCACCGGGTGGATCAATCGCCTTGCGAATCCGCTGTACCCAGCCGGTTGAATTCGTGAAGGTCCCGTCTTTCTCTGCGAAAGTCGTCCCGGGTAGCACCATATCTGCTAATTGTGTAATTTCTGAGGGCAGGATATCTTGCACGATGAGGAAGTCAACGCTTTCTAATGCGGCTTTCTCTGCATCTTCGAGAGGACGTTCCGGCGCACCGCTGACGAGGTAAACAACTTTTGCACCTGAAACCTTTTCCCAAAGTGCATCACCTTCTAAAACGACGTTGCCGTTTGCAGAACCGAGGATCGTTCTTGCACCTGCCGTGTTCGGATTCTTATCCGCTTCGATGGTGAATTGTGGGAATTTGTGTGCTTCGCCCGGCAGCTGCCCAAAGAGTCCTAACGCAGTCGTTTTCAGGACATCGTGTGCGAACTGCTGTAAAACGTAGTTGTCTTCATTCGTTGCTTGCGCGGAACCGATAACAAGGATATCCTCAGCCTCTACTTCCGACAACTTTTCTGTAATTACCGACAGCGCATCTGCCCAGTGTGTTGGGGTTAACTCGTCATCAACCCGTTTTAGTGGGAGTTGGAGCCGGTCATCGCTGTTCACATAATGGTAGCCGAGACGGCCGTCGTCACACATCCAATACTGGTTAATATCTCCGTGAAAACGCGGTTTCAATCGGTAAACGCCATCGGCTTTGTATTCTACAGTGATATTGCAGCCAACACTGCATCCCGAACAGACACTATTCGCCTGTTCCAAGAACCATGGACGCGATTTGAACAGAAAATCTTTGCTAATCAATGCACCGACAGGACAGATATCAACCACATTTCCGGCGAGTTTATTGTCCAACAATTGCAGGGGCGCACCCTCATGGCTTCGCGGAATATCAATTTCATCGTGAGAACCACGCTGGATTAAACCTAACTCACCGCTGCCAGAGACCTCCTCACAGAATCGGATGCACCGCGTGCAGACGATACAACGTGTCGAGTAGAGCAAAACGTCCGGTCCTAAATCCTTCTTCGGCGGCACATTTTTGACTTCGAGGTAACGACTTTTATCACTGCCGTGACGGTGGCTAAAATCTTGCAAGTCACACTCACCGGCTTGATCGCAAACCGGGCAATCCAGCGGATGATGTATGAGCAGGAATTCCAGAATATCCTCGCGTGCTTTTTTCACACGTGGGCTATCCGTTTGAACAATAAAGTCGTATTTTCCGTCAAGTTTCCTATCTGGCGGCGCGGTTCGGACTGTGGTCGTACAGCCCGTTGCCAATTGTCGGTCTGGTACAATCGCGCCAGCGGGTGGAAAGAAAACGTAAGGTTCAACGAGACACATTCGGCAATTCGCAGGACGGCTCAGCCCCTGATGATAACAGTAGTGAGGGACCTCGATGCCGTGTTGCCTCGCTGCCTCAACTATATTGGTTCCATCTTCAACCTCTACCTCGAGGTCATTTAATTTAATAAATGCCATATTTTAATTTTTCCTTCCTACAGGTCAGCGAACTCTTTCGGAACAAACCGCTGTTGATACGCGTAATTCTCCTCCGGTGGAACTGTGGCTTCAGCAACAGGTAAGGTAACCAGTTTACCTTCTCGGATAGCGGCTTCAAACTCAGGACGGAATTTGCGCATATAACTCACGGCTGGCCACGAGACAGCGATGCCGAAGACGCAAATTGTGTTCCATGTCATCGTATCTACATTTGCGATGTTGTTAGCAACACTCTCCAGCAGGTCTAAATCTTCGTAAATTTCTTCTGTTTCGCCGGTATCCCCCCATCTCCCATTTTCAGCAACACCGAATTTCGGACGGGTGATAGTGCTTTTGCGTCCGTTTCCGTCGGCAATACGCTGAACAATGTCGCGCACCCAGGGTGTCCCCCAACGGCACGGCGTACACTGTCCACACGACTCATGTGCATAGAACTTCATGATATTGAGTAAGCAATCAACGATATTCCGAGTCTCGTTCATGACCATAATGCCACCCGAACCGAGCATAGATTTGGCGAGTGTGAGTGAAGTAAAATCAAGCCGCGTGTCCAACTCATAGTGCGTTAAGATCGGTGCAGAACTACCACCGGGGATCACCGCTTTCACCTCTTCGCCGCGCAAACCGCCTGCGACCTCAATGAGTTCAGTGGATGTCAATCCGAGTTCAAGTTCATAAACCCCCGGTTCGTTAACATCACCACTGATGCAGTAGAGTTTCGTGCCTGTGTTAGGGTCAGGGGTCGGCGGATCCGACCGTGTATCGGCGTACGTGGGTCCCATCTGGGTGTACCATTCAACACCGTTACCTACAATAAAAGGAAGATTGCACAACGTCTCGACGTTCTGTACGACCGTCGGTTTTCCAAACACGCCTTCAACCGCGGGAAATGGCGGCTTGTTGCGGGGTTGTCCACGCTTCCCCTCAAGCGATTCAATCAAACCTGTTTCTTCACCGCAGATATAAGCACCCGCACCGGGGTGTGTGTAGATGTCAATGTTGAGTCCTGTGCCGCGAACATCTTTTCCGAGGTACCCTTTTTCGTAAGCCTCCTTGATAGCGGCATCCAACATCCTTTTTCCGAGGGTGAATTCACCACGAATATAGACGTAGGTCGTCTCGATACCCATCGCGTAGCAGCAGATTAAGATGCCCTCAATCAACAGGTGTGGATTCTTTTCCAAGACGTAGCGGTTACTAAACGTTCCCGGCTCGCTTTCATCGGCGTTGCAACACAGGTAACACGGCTTTATGTCTCTGGGGACGAAGCTCCATTTCAAACCCGTCGAAAATCCGGCACCGCCTCTCCCTTTCAACCCGGAATCCATCACCATTTTAGCAATATCTTCTGGTTGATATTCGGCGATAGCCTTTTCAAAGCGGGTGTAGCCCTCGTATTGGCGAAAGACATCAAACGTGTTAATGTCAGGCACATCCAGATGTTCGTAGAGAATTCGTTTTTCCTCGAGCATGCTGTCTCCTCTACAGATTGTCTAACTTTAGTATAGCAAGCAATGTAAAGCAAAGACAAATTTTGTGCTTTAATAGCACAAAATTTAGCTTGCAAGCTTCGCTAAAAGCTCATCAACCTTTTCGGGGGTCAAATTTTTATATAGATCGTCGTTCACCATGATAACTGGCGCAACATCGCACGAAGCGAGACATTCCACCTTCATGAGCGTGAACTTGCCATCAGCAGTCGTACCTTTCGCAAGATTGGTTTCAGAAGCGACATCCGTCTCCAATTTCTCCTTGAGATAGTCCAAAACAACTTTGCAGTCCCGCAAGGCACAAGGCAATGTATGACACACTCGAATCACGTACTCACCTACCGGCTCTTCAAAGAACATCGGATAGAAAGTGACGACATCCTTGACCTTCATCAAGGAGACTTCGAGTTGCTCTGCGACGTACTTCATGACAGCAGGGGTAATATAGCCCGCCTGTCTCTGTGCGAGATGGAGCGTTGGCAGCATCGCTGCCTCCTTAATTGGATACCGCCCTATCAACGCGTCGAACGCACGCTGATTTTCTTCGTTAAACGCGAAAGGCGTTTCGATTTGAATGAGTTCATCTGACATCTACGTTTTCCTTCAACTTCACATAAGTAAATTTATTTCTTACAACTAAATAACCCTGAGCGTTGGGTTTCACTGCATTCAACCCAACCTACACGTCTAAAAATTCACTTTAAAATGTTACACCAGTGTAACATTTGACGGACAGCGGTTATTGGTATAGAACCCAGTCACCGTAAGGGTTCATGGATATATTTTTCTCCGTTGTAAAAAAAATAATTTGGCGAAAAGTGTAACATTTAACAGTTGATAGATAACCTTTTAAATTGACGCATATTGCGGGTCTTAGTAATTCCCGTAAAACTGAATACGATTGCCTTCTGGATCGCGAATGTCGAAAATGGCATGCCCATCGTTATTTTCAAGTTTTCGTAATCGTTTCCCTTTCGATTTTATGTGTTGGTGAACAGCACTCACGCTTTCAACGTGAAACATCAGTTTTTGTCTTCCTTCGTTGGGTTTGCTGGCACTATGGAGACACAACGTGCAAGCACCTGCATTAAAGCGGAAAAACCGGTGTTCTGGGAACGGCTGGTCTTCGTCAGGTGTCAATCCAATGACATCCCTGTAAAATGCAATAATACCCTTCATGTCTTTGACAAAGAGCATAATACCTTTGAGTTCCATATTTTTAACTCTTAAATCTGGTCACCGCTCCACTTCGTTTCGCAAATCAACGGTATGAATGCCTTATGGCATTCCCCGGGTTTCTGGTTAAGTTCAACCGCCTCTGGTATAGCAACTTTAACTTGAGAGTTTCGCTAAGATGTAATTATCTTTTTTCAGGGTTAAATTCTTATCAATCCGTCAAGTAGAAGTACGATGCTCCATTTAGCGATCTAACTCCCCGGCAATAACGTTCAGACTTCCCAACACAGCCACAGTGTCAGAGACCATCCCGCCCTCCAACATGTGCGGTAATGCTTGGAAATTCAAGAAACTCGGTGGACGGATACGGATACGGTAACCCGTTCCACTCCCATCACTGACGATATAAAATCCGAGTTCTCCGTTCGGGGATTCAGTTGCACAGTAGTGATCGCCTTTTGGAACCTCTACACCGTGTCCATCCATAATCACTTTGAAATGATGGATTAACCCCTCAATATGTCCATAAGCGTCCTCTTTATTCGGGAGCATAATTTTGTTATTTTCGGAGTTGACCGGTCCATCAGGCATATTATCGAGGACTTGGGCAATGATACCACAACTCTGAATCATTTCTTCCATTCGCACGAGGTAACGGTCATAGGCATCACCGTTAGTGCCAACGGGCACATCAAACGTCACCTCATCGTAACTGGAGTAGGGTTCAGCCTTACGCAGGTCGTGCGCAACGCCGGTTGCCCGGAGACAGGGACCCGTCAAACCGTAGTCAATGGCATCCTCACCTGAAATAGGGCCAACGCCTTTCGTGCGATCCATCCAGATACGATTTCGGGTGAGTAGCGTGTGGGTTTCTCGCAGTGCCTTCGGGAAGTCGGTGATGAATTGTTGGATATCTTCCTCGCAGCCTTGATAGAGGTCTCGGAGGACCCCGCCGACACGCGTGTAACTGGTTGTCAACCGCGCACCTGTTGTTTTTTCAAAGATGCTGTACAATTTTTCACGTTCACGGAAGCTGTAGAGGAATACTGAAAATGCCCCTAAATCCAGTGCTGCGGTCCCCAGCCAGAGCAGATGGTCTGCGACTCTTGAGAGTTCTGCCATCAAAATACGGATGTATTGGCACCTTTTCGGCACCTCAATACCGAGCAATTGCTCGACTGCAAGCACATACCCGAAGTTGTTCGACAGCGGTGACAGATAGTTCATCCTGTCCGTTACAACGATGTATTGGTTGTAATCCAGATGTTCACCGAGTTTCTCAAATCCTGTGTGAAGGTAACCGGCGTGCGGGGTTGCCTTCAAAATGGATTCGCCGTCGAGTTCTAACACAATGCGAAGGGTGCCGTGCGTTGCAGGATGTTGTGGACCGAAGTTGAGAACCATCTTCTCGCCTGTCGCGCGTTCCAACCCACTTTGCATAGTATGTATACTCCTTTTTTATAGACATCAGCTGTCGGCTATCAGCAATCAGTAAAGACGCAAGCGTTACAGAAAATCTCTTTTCTTAACTGACCCCTGAAAGGGTTGCGTAGCAACCCGTGCTGACCGCTTTTTTTATACATTCTGCTTGTCAAAATTGAACCGTTCGCGTTCGCCGCGTCCTCGAAGTGGGTAATCCTTACGGAGTGGGTACCCCTCAAAGTCGTCTGGCATTAAGATCCGACGCAGATCGGGGTGCCCCTCAAAATGGATACCAAACATGTCATAAGTCTCGCGTTCCAACCAATTTGCCGCTCGCCACAAGCCTGCAACAGATGGGATGCTCAAGTCGTTTTCATGCACAGGGACTTTAACCCGAAAACGGCACTGTCCTTGATAGGAGTAGAGCTGATAAACGACCATGAATCTGGCATAGTCGAATTGCATTAACTCCGATTCCATCTCCGAATTATCCACCGCTGTGACATCGACAAGGTAGGTATAGGCAAGTTCGGGATCTGTTTTCAGATATTCCAGAACGGCGTAAGCATGTTCTTTACGCACAACAGCGACGGCGGTGCCGCGGACTTCATCCTGTGCTAAAAGCGCGTCTGCGTAATCTGCCTCTAATTTTTCAAGGACAAGAGGTTTCGACTGTTCTTCGACTTCTTTCTCTTCATTCATAAACCGCCTCTACTCCTTTAGGTAAGGCACCACTATCAATTTTTTGCTGCACCTGCAGCACTGCATCAATCAGGTCTTCGGGACGTGGTGGGCATCCGGGAATATAGACATCCACAGGAATGAACTGATCTACACCTTGGATAAGGGTGTAGGTGTCAAACACACCGCCGCAAGAAGCACACGCTCCCATTGAGATTACCCATTTCGGGTCGGGCATCTGGTCGTAAATACGTTTCAAGACCGGCATCATTTTGATGGAAATTCTGCCGGAGACGATAAGGAGATCCGATTGGCGCGGTGAAAAGCGGATCGCCTCAGAGCCAAATCGAGAGAGGTCGTATTTGGAAGCCAAAGTTGCCATCATCTCAATCGCACAGCAAGCCGTACCGAACGGCATCGGCCACAAAGAGTTCTTTCGTCCCCAGTTGACGACCTTATCAATCGTCGTTGTGATGATATTACCGTCCTGTCCGGTATCTGGTCCAAAGTCTAATCCCATGTTAAGCCTCCTTTCTTCCAAGCGTAGATATAGCCGAGAAAAAGAATACCGATAAACACCAGCATTTCAATTAAAATAAACAAACCACTTGTTTCAGAGAATTTCTTGAAGACCAATGCCCAAGGATAGAGGAACACCACTTCAATATCGAAGATGATGAAGAGCATCGCGATAAGGTCGAACCGGATGGTAAACCGCTGCCTCGCATCACCAACCGGGCGGACCCCGGATTCGTACACGGAGAGTTTAACGGGGGTTGGGCGTTTCGGACCAAGAATATGCGTCAGGGCAAGGTTAACCGCCGCAAAGATAACAGCGAATAGCCCTAACAGTAAGATCGGAAGATAATCTATTAACATTGTTTTTAATCTATTTTGTCCTCACATATCTTAATATTGAATCGCAAACTTCGCCAACAGGAAAGGTTAATGCAGACTCACAAACAGATTTTTCTAACACACTTCATATTTTCTCATATTTCAAAAACATTGTCAAGTTTTTTTGAAAAAAAATAAAAGCCGGTGACAAAACAAAGGTCTTAAAGCGGTTTTGTTTTGTTATCGGCTTTCAGTTGTCGGCAATTTTGTCTGAATCACGGATTTGATTTTAACGCTCCCCACATTGTCGTAAGTTTTGCTCCCGGCGTTACGGGTAATCCTCCCCGGTCTGGGATTCCTTCCCCGGTGATGGTAATGTTGTCAAAGCGCGCTGTGTAATTCGCAAGCCCGAAACCGGCACCGCCTGTCGGGTGGGACGCGATATTCTCTGTCTTTATCTTGAGTTCTTCACCCTCATGTAAGAAGACAAAAGGATCTCCTGTTTCCGCGATTTTCTTTTTATTTATTTAGGACTTACGCAAAATTAGAAAATGAGTTGATATATTCTCAGTCGTCGCTTA
>JAPPII010000066.1 GCA_028820845.1 Candidatus Poribacteria bacterium | reverse complement strand
TTGTGGCTTTAATCGCCATTTTGATTTTTTACGCAATTGGAAACAGTGTAGCAGCAAATTTAACCGCAACGGGTACTGTATTTCTGGATACAAATAGAAACCAAGTGAAGGATGATAACGAGAAGGGGCTGCCTGGGGTTCGCGTCTCCAATGGACAGGATGTTGTCCAAACCGATGCTAACGGGCAATACTCGCTTTCAGTCAGTGATGACACCATCCTTTTTGTGATTAAGCCCCGTGGGTTTATGACACCGGTTGATGCAAATCGTCTCCCAAAATTTTATTACATTCACAAACCGCACGGTTCACCCAAAGGACTGAAGTATGCCGGCATTGCACCGACGGGTCCACTACCAGAATCAGTTGATTTTCCGCTCACTGAACAGTCTGAAGCGGATACCTTCAAGGTACTCGTTTTCGGGGATACACAGCCCTATAATATGCAAGAGATTGAGTGGTTAGCACATGATGTGATTGAGGAAGTTATTGGAATCGATGCGGTGTTCGGAATCAGTCTTGGTGATTTGGTAGGCGACGATTTAGATTTATTTCACCCACTTAACGAAGTGATGGCTACCGTTGGGATACCGTGGTACAACGTCCACGGTAATCACGATATGAACTTTCTTGCTACGGATGATCGGTACGCCGATGAGACATTTGAACGTGTTTATGGGCCCGCGTGCTATTCGTTTGACTGGGGACCTATCCATTTCATCAACATCGACAATGTGTATTTTCACCGCGATGAAGAAGACAACCCTCGCTACTTGAGTGAGGTGGGAGAACAGCAGTTGACATTCGTGCGAAACGACCTTGCTTTTGTGCCGAAAGATCAGCTTGTTGTTGTATCCCTACATATCCCGTTGACCGAGATGCGTGATGTGAAGCAATTGATGAATCTGCTCGGCGATCGACCCTATACGTTATCCCTGTCAGCACACACGCACTTCCAACGGGATGACTTCGTCGGACCGGAGCACGGTTGGCACGGAAACGATTCACATCATCACCACAATCATGCAACCACATCAGGGTCTTGGTGGCGGGGCACGCTTGATGAAATCGGGATTCCACACACAACCATGCGAGATGGTGCACCTAACGGATACGGCATCTTCACATTCAGTGGAAATCAGTATTCAATTCGATTTAAAGCCGCCCGTCGTCCAGTGGATTATCAGATGAATATCTGGGCACCCTGGGAAGTTGCGTCAACAGAAACTGGCGAAACAGATGTCATCGTTAACGTTTTTGGCGGCACCAAACGCTCAACAGTTGAAATTCGTTTGGGCGAAGTTGGGGAATGGAGACCAATGACCTATACGCCTCAGGAAGATCCCTACTATAAAGCACTCAAGGCACGGGACGATACGAACCACCTTGAGCGGAGATTGCATACCGCGCTTCGAGAAACCCTGAAGTCTCAGTTAAAGGAAGAGGGTGAACTGCCACAAAGGGGGCAAGCACTTAGCGGAATTGTAAAATCAACGCATATCTGGCAAACGAAACTCCCAGTGAATGTCCGAAAAGGAACGCATGTTATCTACGTCCGTACAACTGATATGTTTGGTCAAACTTTCACAGGACGCCGCATCATCCGAGTGCATTAGGCCAGTCTCAGTATTCAACCACTATCATAGTGAGTTTCCGAACACACTCACAAGAGGTGCCCTCACGGGAGCGGTACATGCCAGTCGTCCCCGTAAATCATTTCAAGTTGATCGTGGGGTTTGAAGTAATCGGTTGGATGATGGTCCTCACCCATATCGCCAAACAATCTGCGGCGGCGTGGTGTCATTCGTGTGAGTACATCGGCGGGCAGTTTATCGTAATCGTAAGGACGGCTCCACATCTGTCCATAACGGAAGGTGACGCTTTTGCGGATACGTTCCGTCCGATTCGGTCCGACCCCGTGCCACATAGCCCAAGGAAAGATGACGGCATCTCCTGCTTCTGCAAGGACTTGAATAGCCCCTTCAGGATATTCGCCTTTCTCAAACCTACTTTCAGGGAACGGGACCTTATGGCTACCGGGTACACACATAAAATTTCCTTGGTTGGGTTCAGTCAAATCGGTTAAGAAAAACTGGATTTTAAATTGCAGGGGTAAACTGTCTTCATGCGGATGAATCCGTTGGAGCGAGGGTCCAGCATCTGTATGAAACCCCATCAAAGCATCTACATCTGGGTGTCGGACGTAGATCTGCGTTCCCATAATCTGAAGATAGGGCCCCATCAACGAGAGGATCGTACCGAAGGTGCGTGGATGGTCAGTGAGTGGGTCAAGCGCATCCGTCCGCTCAATTGCGCGGATGATTGTATAAGCCCCTTTTCCGAACCGATTATTGCCTTGTAAGCTCGGGGTCTCTTGGACGTAGGTTTCAATCACAGAATCTACAGCTCCTAAAAGCGTTTGAATCTCTTCAGGCGAGAGGACGTTTTTAATAATCAGAAACCCCTCTTTCTGCCACTCTTTCTGTTGGACATCCGTCAAATATGGAGATAGCATAGTGTCGCTCCTTTTCATGAACTGGAAAGAATTACATGCCAAATATCGCGAGTCCGTCAACTGAAGAAGATTATAGGCGATTTACGATGTTGCGTCAACCCTATTTTGCTACAAACGTTCAACGTTTTTGCTGAATTTGCGTCTAATATGATATGAATAATTTCACAACAATTCTTAACACCATCCGCCGTCCCTTCCAACAAGAACGCCGAAAAGGGTGCCAAGACGATGTCGTTGTCAACGGGTTAGGAAGTTATGTCCAGTTGTGGGTAAAAAATGGAGATGCCCTTGACTTAGCAGTAACTGAAAAAGAGGTCCTGCATAACTTAGCCGACCTCTTTAAAAATTACACAAGTGCTTCGCCAATTGAACGACAACGCACGCTTGAAGAAGCAACAAAACGTATTGACACGGCACTCGGACACAAGCAACAAACCCATTCGAGGTTAGAAACCCATCCCACAAGGAGAAAAAAGGCACAAACAGCGTCGCTGCCGCTCTTTCAAGAGAAAGTGAACCGATCGGACAGCGCGTCTCCCAAGCAGGAACCAACAACGGAACGCACAACGCAGAGGGCACGCAAAGAGACACTACCACTCTTCCAAGACGCAGAGGTTCCTCCCACACAAACCCAAAACACCGCTACAGAAAAACCGACGGCATCCGTCCCAATCTCAGATATTCCCGTTTCAACAGATCTGAGCTTGCTCGATTTCTTATCCGAATCGCTGCAGTATCTCAAAGGGATCGGCCCCCGCCGTGCGGCAATGCTTCTGTCAGAACTTAACCTCCAAACCGTTGGCGAACTGCTGGCATACTACCCCCGTGACTACATCGACCGTTCCAAGACAGTGGAGATTTATAGGGTCGGAAGAACTGAAGATGACGAACCGGAGACGATTCACGGTAAGGTCGTTAACCACACGTCGTCTCCGACAGCGAAGGGCAAACGCATCGGTAAGATCTCAATTTACGATGGGACCGGGGTAGCCGTCCTCGTTAATTTCGGTCGGCGTATCGGTATTATGAAGTCCCTACTGCCCGTGGATACTGAAGTGGTCGTCAGTGGTAAGTTCTCGCGCCGTTATAACGAAATCCAAGCGACTGACTACGAGTTTGAATTATTCGAGGAAGACAACCTGATTCACACGAAACGGATTGTGCCGAAATATGCACTCACGGCGAAACTGACGGCAAAAATGTTGCGTACATGGATGCGGACGGCTCTTGACGCATACGGGCAAGAGATTCCTGAAATCCTACCGCTCGAACTCCGCAAACGACAAGGTTTAATCGACCGACAACTCGCCATCAACGAGATCCATTTTCCAACATCAGAGGCACACCAAGAAGCTGCACAAAAACGGTTGGCTTTTGAAGAATTTTTCCTTCTGAGTGCCGGAATGGAGATGAAAAAAGAGCGAAAGACCTTGGAAGCGGGTATTGCATTTCGGGTTGGAATGGATTCGGGAAACACCTCGCCCTCTCTATTATCGGATTTCACGGCTTCGCTGCCTTACGAGTTGACGGGTGCCCAAAAACGGGTTTTCAGAGAAATCCTGAACGATATGCAGCAAAAAAAGGTGATGAATCGACTCATCCAAGGGGATGTCGGCTCGGGGAAAACTGTTGTCGCAGCGATGGCACTCCTGTGTGCTATCGAAAATGGGTACCAAGGTGCCCTGATGGTGCCGACTGAAATCCTCGCCGAGCAGCACTATTACAACCTCTCTGATATGTTCAAGGATATGCATCGCGATGTGTCCATAGAAACAGAGCAACAGGATAAACGAAAAATAAACGTTGTACTTCTGAAAAGCGACCTCCCCAAAGCGGAGCGTGAAGAAGCACTGGCGGCGATTGCTAACGGCACTGCAGACCTCATCGTCGGGACACAGGCTTTGATACAAGAAGGCGTAGATTTCCATAAACTTGGACTCGTTATCATCGACGAACAACACCGATTCGGTGTGATGCAACGCGCAACGCTCCGTAACAAAGCGCAATCTGCGACTGAAGCACAGAAGCATCTTGATACAGCTGCCCCGGCGCCCGATGTCCTCGTCATGACAGCGACACCAATTCCGAGAACACTCGCCTTGACGCTCTACGGGGATTTAAATGTATCTGTCATCGATGAAATGCCACCCGGTAGACAGCAGATTCGGACGCGTTGGATAAAGGAGAATGATCGGGAAAAGTTATATACGACGCTTCGGAAAGAGATCCAGCGTGGCAGGCAAGCTTATGTTGTTTACCCGCTCGTTGAAGAGTCGGAAAAACTGGAAGAACTCAAAGCCGCAACAGAAATGGCATCGCATCTCCAGAACGACGTGTTTCCAGACTTACGTGTGGGTTTGCTGCATGGACAGATGAAATCCATTGAGAAACAGGAGGTCATGGCAAGATTCAAGGACAGACACATCGATATCCTCGTCTCAACAACGGTAATCGAGGTGGGTATTGATGTGCCGAACGCGACGTTGATGGCGATTGAGAATGCCGAGCGGTTTGGACTCTCACAGTTGCATCAACTGCGCGGGCGCGTTGGACGTGGTAAGCATCAATCGGCGTGTTATCTTGTCGCTTCGCCGAGAGGCGATGATTCCTATCAGCGGATTCAAGCGATGATTCGGACGAACAACGGCTTTCAGATTGCGGAGGCAGACTTGAATATCCGCGGACCGGGTGAGTTCTTCGGCACCCGCCAATCGGGTATTCCGAATTTCAAGATTGCGAATATTATCCAGGACGCCTCACTTTTGGAAGCCGCAAAAAAAGAGGCAGAATCATTAATCAAAGCGGATCCACGACTGGACGCGCAGCAGCACCAATTACTGAAGCGGATGCTACAGAAACATTGGAAAGACAACTTGGAGATTGCATCGGTCGGTTAGAAGGAGAATCCAATGAAACACGATATAACAGGTATGAGCCACGCGCAATTTAGCACTTGGCTGACACCAATGGTAGACCGTGCGCTCTTTGAGGCGCGGGAACGACTTGTGTCTTTGCTTGCTGAGAACGCGGATCGGGATGCACTGGAAGCTGAGTTCCGTGAATTTTATGAAGGCTATTGCGGGCTGGCATTTGAGTTAGAGGAACGTGAAGAAGACCTGCTTTCAATACTGCGTGCCTCTGATAGATTTGCTCCCCTACAGCGACGCGTGGCAGTTGTGGAAGCCGCACGCAAAACCTCGCCTATAGGACGTATCGCGCGACGGATGAGCGACAAGCCTTTACTCACCGATCCGCAACCAGAAATACAGGTATCGGCGTTATCCGATGAGGGGTTCCGTGCGTTGATGGAGACCTTTGCGAATTGGGGACTTTTTGCTGCACGGGAGCGGATTGTTAAGTTGCAGAAGGTGGCACCAACGGCTGCCGCAGCGGAACAATTGAAATCAGAATTCCTTGATTTTTTCGTCTATTATCTGGAGTTAGAACAGTTTCTTGAAGATTATGACTATGACCCCGATGAAGGGTTGGAGTTGCGCCCAGAGGTAGCTGAAAGGTTGGAGCGAAGCGTTGCAGAGGTTGAAGCAGGAACCGCTGAATTAATCCCGATCAAGGGAGTTGCAAAAGAATTAGGGCTGAAGTGGTAATGTATCGTCTGGAAATTATGCCAAAAGCGGAAGGTGACTTTGCCCGTTTAGATGCGACGATTGAACAGCAAATTCTTGACAGGCTAAAAGTATTATGCGAAAACTGAGATAAACATCGCCACAGAGCTCTCCGAGGACGACATAGAGGAAAGTTCAGTTTACGTGTCAATGATTACCGAGTAATCTATACCTTCAATCGGCAAACAAGAGAGATCACTGTTCTCGAAGTCGGCCATCGAAGCAGCGTTTATTAGCATAGATGGGAGAAAGGCAATTTATTTACAACGTAAGTAATGACTCCTTAAGTGCGTCCTTCCTCAAGGAAACTTGCGATTCACTTTCTCTGTGGCACCTTAATTTTTAGTCTTGAGTTCACCCCAAGCTATCGCCAGTTTTCCCGTCGGTTCAATTGCCAACGCCAGTGTATGCAATTTTCTCACATCGGCATCACTTAACGCGCCTTCAAAAATGGCAACTTCGTCAATGCCACCGGCGTACCAGATACCGCCCAAGTGTTGTGTGTAGGCGATGGTCGGCTTGTGTGCTGCACCATAGGCGATACTGATTTGATCAGGTGCTGGAGTCATCTTTTTTAATTCACCATCGAGGTAGATTCGGACAGACTTTTTGTTCTCAACAACCCCAACGACGTGATGCCACTCGCCATCCGTAGGAAACGGTGTATAAGCGGAGGGCCAATGTTTTGCGGCGTTTGCCGTGTCCGCTCGAATCCAGATGCCAACATTATTGTTATCAAGCAGTTGAATGCCGTAGTTGTATTTGTCATAGATCGGATTTCGTGTACCAAGGGTGGGCTTAATAACCGCCTCCATCGTCACAGAAGGGAAGAAGATGTCCTCACCCATTCGTACCAAATCAACAACACCGTCAAAATTGAGAGCTTCACTGCTAAACCCGTCGATTTGGGCGGGTTTACCAGTAATGGTTCCGCTATTTTTCCCGAAAACATCTTCAACGTCTTTCCCTTGAACGGTGTTTTTGTCAAAGGTCCAAAGTGCGACAAGTCCCATTTTTACTCTTGGGTCCTCAGCTCCTGCGGACTGAATCACCGTGATAGGAATTACGAAACCGACTAAAAGCAGAACAAAGAGGGACAATTTCGTTTTCATGGCTCATTTTCTCCTTAGATTCTGATTTCCTTAGTAACCTATTTGAAAGTACGCGTTTAGAACCCAAACATTTCTTATAATTTTAAATGTTTAGAAAAATGTGTCAAGTTTTTTCACGCGAGAATTAAGATTGAAATCTCTGGAAAGTTTATTCCAAAATGCCACAAGAGAATTGTCTTTTTAAATGGGGTAGCAACCATCTAACAAACACGACTCTCTACAGAGACGCGATCACCAGACGGTATAACTGTGGGACGGTCACTGAGAAATCGCCGGAGATGTGGTAACCCTCACCCCCATCTTTGACAGTGCGGATGAGAATGGTCTTTTTGGGACGGTGGTAGTAATGCGCATCGGTAGGCGACCCTTCATCTCGGAAGTCGGGGAAGTCGATAATATCGAAGTTTGCGGTCGTGAAATGCCGAATCTCCTCACGGCGTTGAAAGGCGATGTTTCGTGCCATGGAGAGGCTTTTGAGATAGACTTCGGGTCCCATGACAGCGGAGCCTAAATTAAGAAAAACGCCATCTTCCAATTGCGACACGCTTTGGGCAAAACGGAGAAAATCCTCACCCGTTGTCCATCCCATTGCGGCGTAATCGGCAGCAGGGTGTTGATCAATAATGTCAAACCCGATGCCTTTGTGAACGGTGAAAGGTACACCGAGTCGATAGGCAGCGGCGAACATACTCACATCGCGGTACGGAAAAGCGATGTCCATCTCGCCTTCCTCGATTAACCTACCGATTGCTTCCCCAAACCCGATTTTATCTTGATACCCACGAACAATCGCTTCGTTCAGGTAGCGTCCGGTCTCCTCCCAATTGCCGAATTTACCGTCATAGATGTAGTCTTCGACATCCTCAAGCGTAGCACCGATGTGTGCGAGTTCAAAATCGTGAATGGCACACGCGCCGTTGGTAGCAAGGTGTGTGAGGATACCGCGTTCCATCAAGTCGATGATGAATCGGGAGTTGCCGCGCCGCATAACATGCGCCCCCATCATCCAGATGACTTGCCTTCCATCGCGGTGTGCCTTCGCAATTCGATCAGCAACAACAGAGAGTCTCGGATTATCAGGGGGTGGGGTCTCAGCATCCAGGGCATAGACATCTGCCACCGTCATTTTGTGTCGGCGTTTAGAAAGCGGCAGAATTGTGAGGTGATTCCGATTCAGTTTGTCCATACCCTGTAGGAGGGGTTTGTAACCCCGATGTAGAGCGATTACTCGGCAAACTTGGCAGAGACAATCTTTGAGATACCGGCTTGCTCCATCGTCACGCCGTACATCGCATCAGCGATTTCCATCGTGCGACGGTTGTGCGTGATAATCACAAACTGTGTATTCTCAGTGTAGGCTCGAATGAGATTGGCAAATCGGAGTACATTTGCTTCGTCAAGGGCAGCATCCACTTCATCAAGCACACAGAAAGGACTCGGCTTGATTTTGAAGACGGCAAAGAGCAATCCAATTGCGACGAGTGAACGTTCTCCACCCGAAAGCTGCGTGATGCTCTGTGGACGTTTGCCCGGTGGACGCGCAATAATATCAATGCCTGAATCAAGCACATTGGACGGATCCGTTAGCAACAACTCGGTTTCACCACCGCCGAAGAGTTGTGTAAACACCTCTTGGAAGTTGGTCTGTACCTTCTCAAAGGTCTCAAGAAATACCTCTCTTGAGGTCTGGTTAATCTTCTGAATTGCCTGATAGGTGGATTGAATGGACTGCTGGAGATCCTCGCGTTGCGCGTCAAGAAAATCGTGACGTTTCTTGTGTTCCTCATACGCCTCAATCGCCTTGAGATTCACGGCACCCATTGCTGTGAGTTCTGCTTTCAACTTTTCAATGTTATCCAAGAGATCAATTTCGTCCATCGCCTGTTCATCATTCATTAGTGGGGGTAGTGAATCAATGGAGACCTGATATTTATCGTGGATGCGGGTTGAGACAGACTTTATGCGCATCTCCAATTGTGTGGTTGTGACTTCAAGTTTATGGCGTGCGCGGTTCTGTTGCTCAAACTTTCTGCGGGTTGCGCGCATCTCCTTTTGCAGGAGGGTTACCTCTTGGAGAAGGGTTTCGCGCTCTTCAGTAAGTTGCTCAACGTGCGCTTCAGCCTCAGCACGATCTCCCTCCAAACGGAGGAATTCGCGTTGCGCTGTGGCAACCTGTTCGCTGAGATCAATCCGGGTCTGTTCATCGGAGTCGATAAGTGCTTGCTGTTCCGCCATCTCCTTTGTTGTCCGCTGTTGCGTCTCGTCAAGCGACTGAATTTCAGATGCCAAGCCTTGCAACCGCTGACGCTGTCCCGCCAAGAAGACTTCCATCTCCTGACAGGTATCCGCGACTTCAGCGCGTTTCCGGTCCTCACTCTCAATCTGCTCGGACATGCGCTCAATCCAGCGTTGCGTCCGCTTGGTCTTTTGGGTGAGTTTTGCGATGTCAGCCGCAAGCGTCTCTTGTTCTTCGCGTGAAACTGCCATCGCTTGGCTCAACATCCGGTTTTCAGATTCGACTTCTGAGAGTTGTTGCTTAAGCCGGGTAACCTGCAGATTCGCTTGCTCCATATCCTTAGTTAAGGATGCTTTTTCAACGCGTTTATCTTGCCACCGAGCAATGAGTGTCTGCCGAGTTTTTTGCAAGTTCGCTATTTTTGCCGCATAAGCTTTACGCGTCTGAGTTTTCCTATTGTTTGTCTGGGTCAACCGCCCAATCTTGTCTTCGAGTTCCTCAAGTTCACGCGCGCGACTCAGTAGGCCACCTTTTTGCTGATTTGTGTGACCACCGGTGATGGCACCTGAAGTATTAATGAGTTCCCCATCTAAGGTGACGAGACGTGCGGTTGGACGGAATCGACGGGTGAGTGCGATCGCAGCATCTAAATCTTCGATAACGAGGGTATTCCCCAATAGATGCTGCATAGCAACTTCATATTTACGGTCGTAATCAATTAATTCTTCGGCAATACCGATAACACCGGGTTGATTAAGCAGTTTATCATCCTGAAATCTGCGTCTGCGCAAAATATCGAGTGGGAGGAATGTCACCCTACCGGCTCGATGTTTCTTAAGGAAAGCGACCCCTTTTTGGGCATCTTCAGCAGTCTCAGTGATAACATTCTGGACAGCACTCCCCAGAGCGACCTCTATGGCGACTTCATACTCGGTGTCCATCGTGAGCAGTTCGGCAACAACACCACAGACCCCACGAAATTGATCGGGATAGTGGTTTTTCGCTTGCATTATCGCCCGAACGCCGATGTAATAGCCTTCATAAGCGGACTGCAATTCTTGGAGCGATTTCAATCGAGAGACGCTACTCCCGAGTGTATTCTGTAAACCGCTGATTTCAGCCTCAACTTTACGGAGTGCGTCCTGATTTTCGCCGAGCTCCATCTCGACCTGATCCCGCTTGGTCTCAATCTGAACGAGTTCCGCCTTTAATTGTGTTTCAGCCCGCTGAACTTCAGTGTGGGTGTCAGTAGCGGTCTTGAGTTCAGCTGTCAACACGTCAGCGTTTTCTTTGAGGCGGTTGAGGTTGCCCTCTCTACTGGTCAACTCATGTTCGATCGTCAAGCGTTTGCGTTCACACATCGCTAATTCAGTTGTCGCCTCACCTAAAACGGTTTGTGCTTCCCGTACAGATTCCTTAGAAGCATTGATACGTTCAGCCAGCTGCCTCAGCAGCTGCTGACGTGCTGCCAAGCGACTCTCCTCTATCTTGAAAGACGCTTCGAGTTTTTGATGTTCTTGGGTTCGCTGTTTTTGCTGGTTGAGAACGCCCGTGTGCTGTGCCTTTAAAGTCTCAAGAGCCTGGAGTGCCCGTTGTCGTTGCTGTTGGATATTGAGCTGCCTCTCTTTGTGAAGGACAATCTGACGCTCAATCTGTTCAATTTTCGTTTCAATCTCGCGAAGCCCGGTCTGTCCTGTCCGTATGGCTATATCTAATTCGGACTGTCGATGTGTGGCGTTCTCAATATGCTCCTCAGCGGCTTTCAGCTGTTCAGAGGCATCGGTGGTGGCACTTAAAATCTCATCTAAGTCGGTTTGTGCCTGGAGATAATCCGTGCGGAGTTTATCATATTCCCTATGCGCGAGGTCTAATTCAAATTGCTTCAACTGCGCTTGTTGTGCGTTGTAATGCCGCGCCTGCTCAGCCTGTTCCTTGAGTGATTCCGTCTCGCGTTGCAATTCCTGAATGACATCGTTGATACGAACGAGATTTTGTTCGGTCTGTTCGAGTTTTCGGAGTGCGGTCTTTTTTCGGTGTTTATATTTCGTAATGCCAGCGACCTCATCGAATAGAAATCGGCGATCTTCGGGGCGGACGTTCAGAATCAAGTCAATCTTGCTCTGCTCCATGACGGAATACGCATCAACACCAATGCCAGTATCCATGAAGAGTTCGCTGATGTCGCGGAGGCGACAAGGATTTTGATTGATGAGATAGCGGCTTTCACCCTCGCGGGTGAGATGTCGAGAGACCTCAATTTCTGGAGATGCGAAGGCGACTTTAGCAGGAGCATCCTGGGGTAAGGTATCCGCGTTTCCTGAACCATTATTTGAAAAACATAATGCTACCTCTGTCCGCTGTGCCGGTGCGAAGTTGGCACCGCCGTTGAAAAGTAGGTCACGCATAGAAGCACACCGAAGAGAGCGAGCACTCTGTTCCCCAAGTACCCACCGAATTGCATCGGAAACGTTGCTCTTTCCACAACCGTTGGGTCCGACAATGGTCGTGATACCGGGTTCGAGGACCAATTCAACTTCTTCGGCGAAACTCTTGAAACCGCGAATTTTGATGCTATTTAAGTGCAAAGGTTTAACCTCCGAACTATAGGTTTAAGGGATTATTCCAGTGATAAGTAGTTTCTAAGGCACAACTTTTAGGCATAAAGTGTGTGCTTTAAGGTAAAAGCGTGTCTACAAACCTCACTGCAACGTGAACATCGTATAAAACGTAATACATAATGAAAAAGTTTCATGATTTTGCCATGAAACCGGCAATGCCAACAGCGTCACCACAGACTTATCTGTGTAAATCACGCATTTAAAGTCCTCGCCAATGTTAGCACATCGACCTCAGCGGGATCGGCTTTCCATAACTCGTTGACGGCTTCACGAATGGTGGCACCCGTTGTGAAAACATCGTCGACGATTAAGATGCGTTTGTCCCGAATAACCTCTGGGTTCGGGACTTCAAAAGCACCCGTAATATTGTGTTGGCGAGCCTCCATACCCAAACTGCTTTGCGCGACTGTATGGCGGTGTCGAACTAATGTGTCTGTGAGAATCGGCACGCCTTCCGTTTGCGCAATGCCTTTAGCAAGTAGCGTTGCCTGATTGAAGCCGCGTTCTCGGAGCCGTTTCTTATGAATCGGCACAGGTAGAATAAAGTCATAGTCTGCAATACAACAGTCAATAGGTATATGTGCGTTTATCAGATGAATCAGGTGTTCCGCAAATACCTGCTTTTTTTCAAATTTAAAAAGATGTATTGCGTCTTGGAGTGTTGTCTGGTAGAATGCAATAGACCTTAATTTGCCATAGCGCGGTGGGGCAGTGGCGCATTCATCACAGAGTCCTCTCACATCGGGTGTGCCGCATATATCGCACCAAGGCGGTTCAAGGAATTGAACATCGTGCCAGCAGTCGGCACAGATATAAGGGATGGACGTAACCTCAAGAAATGCCTCACAAACGCGGCATTTCGCAGGATACAGGAAAACGATTCCTGTTTCACATAAGTCCCGCAATAGATTTGGTATCTGCAAGCCGATTGATTTCAACGCCATAAACGTTTACCATACGAAAATAAAAAGTTATTATATGATAAGTTTACCATAAATAAGTTTTAATGTCAAGGTAAAAGGAGCAAAAATGGAAAGACCGATCGTATTTTACAATCAAGACCAACAGATAAACGGGATACTGCATTCACCAACAGGTTGTGACGCGCCGTGTCCAGCAGTTGCTTTCTTCCACGGCTTCACCGGCACGAAGGTTGAACCGCATAGAATATTTGTTAAGACGGCACGGGAACTTGCGGCTATCGGATTTTACGTGCTACGTTTCGACTTTCGGGGTTCCGGGGACAGCGAAGGCGATTTTTCAGAGATGACTATCGGTGGTGAGGTTTCGGATGCCATCAAGTCAATTGATGTACTCACTGCTATGCCGGGTGTAGACGCTGAACGAATTGGCATTCTCGGATTGAGTATGGGTGGATGTGTTGCAGCGTTTGTCTCTGGTCAAGATGCCCGCGTGAAGTCAACGGTGATGTGGGCACCGCTCTCGGACGATCCGCCAGATCGAAAGAATGAAATTTTGGAGAGAGCCAAAAACACTCCCACCCCAGAGGAGATAGCACTCTTAAACCCAAACATCGTCGGGAAGGCGTTCTACGAGGAACTTCCCAAAATATCGCCTTCTGCCACCCTTCAGGCGTTTAGGGGCGCGCTCCTCGTCATCCACGGGAGTGCTGATGATGTCGTGCCGGTCTCTCACGGGAAACGGTACTACGAATTGATGCGTGGGCGTGAGGCACCGACGGAACTTGAAATCATTGATCAGGGGGACCACACTTTTAACACTGTTGCATCGGAGCAAGCGGTTATCGCCAAGTCGGTTGAGTGGTTTCAACGGACCTTGGCATAGCTTACCCAGACGCAAGGCTGATGCGGATCGCCTCAAGTGCCACTGCTGCGTCCGCCAAACAAGGCGGTTGATGTGCAGCATCCCGGATTTCGGAGAACCACAACTCTTGTAGTGTCGGTTGTGGTGAATCTGGTATTGAGAGCGGTGTCACACCAGCAGGGGACGTGCAGTGCCATTCGCCACCCGCATCGCTGATTGTGCCTTCGGTGAGAACGTATCGCTCGTGCTCTTCGGCAGCGTTAATAGCGACCCCGCCTGCCCATGTCCATTGTCCAATACCGCCACGTTTGAACTCAACAGTAAGTGTGTTGACAAACCTATCGTATCGCCCATCCTCCCTTAACCCTTCGTAGACAGCACTCTTCTTGACAGACGCAGCACCCCCAAAGAAATCTACAATCGGATAGATATGATAGATGAAGAAGTGGGCAGGCGTTCCTGATACGGGTAAGTTGAAGAGAATTTCAGGACGGGCACCGCGACCGGGTGTGAGGCGTACAAAGGAAGTGAGAAGTAAGTCGCCGAGTTCACTTATTTTCTCCTTGAGTGCTTTGTGGGTGTTGGAGACCGCCTCTGGATGCGAGACCCGTAGCACACGCCCGCGCTTCTCGGCAAGTTTCAACGCCGCTTCTCCCTCACTGACATCACTGGTAAGCGGATATTCTACAAAGACGTGTTTGTCTGCTTGTAACGCCGCGAGGGCAATCTCACCGTGGCTGTCGTTGTGCGTGCAGATAACGATCCCATCTATATTTTCGCGTTCAATAAGATGCCTCCATTCGGGAATGAAGGCTGCCTTATGCGCTGTGGCGAGTTGCGTGCCTGTCTGTTCGTTTCTGGAAGCGATTGCCACAAGGTCGGCGGCTTCCATAGCGGCGAATCGCGTGAGATGGTGGCGTGCCATCCCCCCTGAACCGATAATTCCGATTTTAATTTTGGTCATATTTCTTATCAATTTTGCTGACGGGGCTTGATGTAGTAAAAAGTTGGATACACTTGGAGTCAGAAAACGTGCGATGAATCGCACTACTACGAACAAACTCGTTTGTAGTAGGGCAATTCATTGCCCGTCGATTACCGAAATATTTATTGAGACCTCATGAAAACGCGCCTACAAGTCGTTCGCCTACAAGTCGTTAGTGCTGTCAAGGACACCTATGCCCAGCCCTGGCTTTCGCCCCCGACGCGAGCAGCACTAATTTTCTCATAATAACCGCTTTTCCGGTAAGCTGCCAACGGGTGTGGATCGCGTCCCACCTCCAAGCGGACCTGCTCCAGTAGCGGGTTCACATCCAGTTCATAGGCACGTTGGAGGATAGATTCCGCTTCAACAAGGTCTGCATCGTCCTGAGCCGCTGCGAGAGCGTCTCTGTCAACAAGAAGTGCCTTTGCGTACGCCTTCTGCAGATTGCAGACGGATTGTATGCTCGCCTCGACCTTCGGTTTCAGATTATGGCTCTGATCAATCATATAGGCGATGTCGGTTTCCGTCTCCGGATCGAGTTCTGCGGCAACGAGTTCGGTGTAAATCAGGAAGAGTTCCTGTGGATTGATAGAGCCGACGGTCAGGTCGTCGTCTGCGTACTTCCGACAGTTGAAGTGGAATCCACCGAGTTTTCCCTCGTCTATTAAGTAAGCGACAATAAACTCAATATTTGTGCCTTGTGGGTGGTGTCCTAAGTCGATGAGGACTTGCGCTTTCTCACCGAGTTTGGTCGCCATGAGGTAGGCGGTCCCCCAATCAGGGAGGTCGGTGTGGTAGAATGCGGGTTCAAAGAATTTATATTCGATGAGCATCCGAGTGTTTTCTGGAAGTGCATCGTAGACCTCGGCTAAAGCGGCCTGCATCCAGCCTTTGCGTTTCCTGAAGTTTGACTGACCTGGGAAGTTCGTGCCATCTGCGAACCACAAACTGAGCAGATCAGACCCAGTTTTTTCCATGATCTCAACACACTCAAGCATGTGATCGGTTGCAAGTTGGCGGACAACGGCATCCGGGTTGCAGACACTTCCGAGTTTATACGCTTGATCTTGGAAGACGTTTGGGTTAATCGCACCGATACCGATACCGACTTCAGCGGCGTATTGCTTCAATGCCCCCCAATCATCTGTTTTATCCCACGGAATGTGGAGTGCGACAGTAGGGGCGATACCGGTGAAACGGTGGACGGTGGCAGCATCTTCCAGACGTTCCGCAGCGTTTCGGGCTGCACCGGGTTGTTCAAACACACCGAATCGGGTGCCGGAATTACCATAACCCCATGAGGGGGTTTCAATGTGTTGTTGTTTGAGTTGGGCTTTGACTGCCTCGACCTGTATTCCCTGTTTCTCTAAAGTTTCGGCTAACAAATCATAAGCGAGATTGCTCATTCTGGTTTCCTTTCTTGAATAGTTGTCAGTTCCTGAAATATTTCTACGAGTTTTTCCTGCGTCGCGTTCGGATCTTCAATGATAATACGGGCACCGCTTATAACATCCATGAACCCTAATTCACGCGGATATCGAGGGACAACGTGTAGATGCAAATGCGCGATGCTGGCACCGGAGGCATCTCCCATATTATAACCTACGTTGTAGCCCCGTGGCTGATAGGCACACGTCAACACCTCAAAACAGAGGCATTGGAGTTCGTGAAGCTCTTGGACCTCTTCTTGGCTTAATTCTCGGACATCCAGAATATGCCGATTCGGAAAGATTAAGAGATGCCCTGGACTGTAAGGGTAGAGATTCAGCGAAATTGTAAAGCGATCAGTTCGATGTACCTCAAGCCGTTGAACTTTTTCATTTTTTTCGACGATGGCACATAGGATACACGGTACATTCGGGCGGTTTTTTCCTTTGGCATAAGGCATTTTGTTCGGAACGAAGAGGTTATGTCGCATAAAAGGGGTCCTGTATCTGCTATAGCACGCTATGTTACATAAAGGCGAATTTTGGGTTTTCTTGAAAATGAGGTTAAATTTTGTCCAGATATATGATATACTATTTTGATAAAGCATGCAAGCAGATATTTTAGTATCCGCTATTTTTACCTTGCAAAATGATTAAGAAGTCGTTTTGCCATACCTGAGGACAACTGAATGCCCACCCAACATCCACTTCTGGATATTGCGGAGATTGACACAAATATCCATGACTATTTAAAGCAGATTGGTGAAGTTAAGTTTCGGTTTCCAGAGCATGACTCAAGATGTCAATCGTTCCAAGCAGCGGTGGATAACCAACGTTGGTTCGTTAAACACGGTAATACACCTCAAACCCTTACATGGCTCAAGCAAGCCGTTCGTTTCCACGCCGCTGTCCAGCACGAGGCACTCCCTGAATTGCACAACACTTTCACCACTCCCGACGGGTTCACGCTGGTCTACAACTGGGTAGATGGCGAAGGTTTGCGTCCTGAAAGAGAACTGCGTGACGGGGAAATCCATCCACGTGATAGGTTTTGCGCACTGCCAGCGGATGAGATTATCGCAGCACTTAATGTCATTTATGATGTTCACCTCCTTATTGAAAAGAGAGGTTTCATCGCTGAAGATTTTTATGATGGCTGCATTATTTATGACTTTGGGAAAAAACAGATACATCTGTACGACTTCGATCACTACCATCCAGCACCTTTCGTAAATGACCGGGGACGCTTGTACGGTTCAAGCCGTTTTATGGCACCAGAGGAGTTTCAGAAAGGCGAGCGAATTGACGAAAGAACAAATGTTTTTATGTTAGGTCGGACGGCGTTTGTGCTGCTTGCGAATAGTAGCGATTCCCAGAATGACTGGAAAGGGAACGAGGCTATGTGGCAGGTCGCGAAAAAGGCGACAAACACAGATAAAGCGTTGCGATACCAATCTGTGAAAGCATTCGTCTCGGCGTGGCACACCGCGATTGCTGATAGTCCGATTCCGACGGCTTGATTGGATTCAGGAGGCACATAGATAAAAAATGGAAAAAATTACTGATAACGAAATTCAATTCTTCAACGATAACGGCTATCTTATCTTGAAAGGTGTCATCCAACCCGATGAACTTGCCGTTATACAACACGAAAGTCAAAGGCTCATTGACGAGATTTTGGCGGGTGGACCGGCAGACCCATGGTGCCACCGTGGACCGGAAGGTATTCCGTATTACTTAACCTATTTGCACTCGCATCCGAACGAATTCTCCCTGCGATTGTTAGCACATCCTTTCATCGGGGATCTGCTCCATCGGATCGTTGGACCGGATTTTATACCGTGCTATGAATCCCTGGTTTTCAAACTGCCGAAACACGGCTCCTCTGTGCGGTGGCATAGGGATGGCAATGCAATTCGCGAGAATCATCCGATTTTCAACATCGATATCTACATAGATGCGTCCACTGTTGATAACGGATGTGTCTGGGTCATCCCGAAGAGCCATCTCTGGGGGATTGAAGAGGCACAAGAGATTATTGATAAAGGTGAAGTCAATTTTGAACGTGCGGATGCAGTGCCAGCAGAGGTCGAACCCGGCGATATTCTGCTCCATCATACGAAGGTCTTGCACGGTAGTAAAATCAACACAAGCGAGACCCTCCGCCGGGTTATTTATTTTGATCAGCGTACCCCGCGATGGAATGAGACGTATAAGTGGTGGCAATCGGAATTCCTGACGCAACGCTGTAAACTCTATCAACGCGCCCTTCACGAACGCCGTACGAATCCCTACCCTTCGGATACAGAGCAGTTTGCTTACGAAGTGCCATCAGACATGCCGACGTGGGATCCAAAGGACGATTTTGATTTGCGGATTCAGCACCGGGCGTATGCGTATCAAGAGTAGTACTAAAGTTTCTGTAGCATAATCTTTATAAGGTTTCAATAAATATTTCGGTAGTTGACGGGCAATGAATTGCCCTACTACGAACGGATCCGCTTGTAGTAGTGCGATTTATCGCACGTTCAAAATAGGAGACTAAGCATGAACGTCTTACTGATAGGCGGTTCCGGACATGTTGGAACGATGACACTCCCTTACATGAAAAGTGATCACAATTTTCGAGTGCTTGACCTTAATCCGCCAAAAGACAACTCTGTAGAATATATCCAAGGCTCTGTTACCGACCCCGACGTTGTTCAGAAGGCACTGGAAGGGATAGACACGTTTGTCTATATGGTAATGCTACAACCGACGAGCGATCGGTCCTCTGTCGCCGATTTCAGTGATATTGTCGCAAACTATGAGGTGAACGCAAAGGGGCTGCATATCGTACTACACGCTGCGAAAGAAATGGGCATTCGGCATGCAGTCTACACAAGCACCTTTACTGTCCATGAACGGACACGCAACAATTTCCCTTATGAAGATGTTGTGCCGCGTGATAATCCGGGGGTCTATGGACTCACGAAGGGATTTGGGGAGCAGGTCTGCGAATACTTTGCGCGTGAACACGGTATGTCACTGATTGCGCTACGGATTACAGGACCCTCTACACGCGAGCAGTGGCTTGAGCGTTACCCCCAACCGAAAGATTCCTCAGTGCATATCTGGTGGACGGATGAAGAAGACCTGGCGCGCGCCTATCTCGCCGCTATTTCGGTTGAACACGAAGGCTTTGATGCGTTTTTCATTGCTGGCGACCATGAACAGAGGGAGATTAATCTCTCGAAAGCAAAACGTCTGCTGGGTTGGGAACCATTGACGCATACATTAGTCCTGTGATAGACCCCGTCCTAAAGGGCGAGGCTTCTGCAAAAGTTTTACAGAAGCATTCGTGCTATCAACGACCACTGCTTCCAGTCAAAGACTTACGTAGCCTACTGCAACAGACGCTATCCCGACTGCGACACAAACGTGTCCTTACGAAAAGTTTGATACACATTTTCAAATGGGATTCAGCATGACCTGTCTTTCCCTACTGTGTATGTCAAGCAGATTTTTTACAAGTATAGAGTTGTAAGGCTTTTACGTAGTTGTCTCACTTGTTTAGCGTATCTACCATAGCATCAACTACAACCTATGCCGATTACAATGCGTATTATAGCAGATTCAATCACTTGTTTCAAGGAAAACAACGTCTACATCTCCTACCTAAAGGACGGAGTTTTGACGCTGAAGATTATGATAAACCGTTTATTTGTGCTTATCAATCTTCTTGTTAATTTGACAAAAGTCTTATTGTATGATACAATATAGTGTACCGAAACCGAAAGTCTATGTCGAAACAACTGTAGTCAGTTACTTAGTCGCCCGTCCCAGCCATGATACGACGTTAGCCTCCCGGCAGCAAGCAACTCAACAACTGTGGACAGAATACGCAGAGAATTTTGAATTTGTGATTTCAGATATAGTCCTCAACGAGGTCAGTCGCGGTGATGTAATAGCAGCCCAGCGGAGGCTTGAAGTGTTGGCGGATCTACCAGTATTAGATGTGTCATTGGATGCTATTATACTTGAGGAAAACCTGATAGACGCTGGTGCTGTACCACAACGTTCGCGCCCGGATGCACAACATATTGCCCTTGCCGCGGTGAATAACATTGAATACTTGGTTTCCTGGAATTACAAGCATATTGTGAATGAAACCAAGCGGAATTTGATAAACGAAGTTTGTCACGTCGCTGGCTTCCAACCGACAACCCTCTGCACACCTATAGAACTCATTGAGGTGATTCAGATGAAGGAAAAACCGGATATACGTATGGATCCTGTCTTGGAAGAATGCTATCGCATGAAAGAAGAATTTGCTGCTCAATTTAAATCTGCGCAAGAACTCCACGATTATCTGAAGGCGGAACAAAAAAAATTTAAAGCACTTGGTTGGAAATATCTGCCCCCATCCCATCTCGGAGCCGAAGCGAATAAAAAGGACTGAATCATTCAGGTAAAGACTTTCACGCTGTGAATATCCTTCGCCCTGGTCCATTTGAAGCGTTAAGGTTTCTGTGCTTTGTAAAATCAGAAAAAATATTACAGAATAACCAAACCTGTTTGATTATAAAAATCTCCAGACTCGTTTTTTAATTTCCATTGAAGATAAGGAAAAATCGTCTATGACACACCCAGAACTCACGTTGACGGACAGTCGCGCTTTCCAAACCCAACGTAAAGATACATGGTGGCTGCAACCGTTAGCCGTATTTGTTGGATTGGGAGCATTCATCGTCTACGCAACCTTTCGAGTTTTTGAAGGGACTCACTTTTTTCACGGCCCCTATCTATCGCCTTTCTACTCACCGCTGCTTTTCGGCACAGAAAAAGTTGCCCATAGCGTTGATCACAGTTGGCTTGGCATGATGCCAGACTGGATGCCAAGTCTTATTACACCGGCTATCCTCATTTTGTGGGCACCGCTTGGGTTTCGTTTTACCTGTTACTACTACCGGGGTGCGTATTACAAGGCATTTTGGGCGGATCCGCCCTCTTGCACAGTGTCAGAACCGCGTAAAGGCTATCGGGGTGAACATTCATTTCCATTGATTATACAGAACATCCACCGATACTTCCTTTACATTGCAATCATCTTTGTGGGGATCCTTGCTTACGACGTATGGAAAGCCCTCTGGTTTGACGACGGGAACGGTGGAAAAATTTTCGGTATCGGCGTAGGCACCATCATCTTGGCAGTGAATGTCGTCCTTTTAGGCGGGTACACCTTCGGATGCCACTCTTTGCGTCACTTGGTCGGTGGGGTCATTGATCTACTCTCGAAAGCACCAATCCGTCGGCGAGCGTATAATTGTGTTAGCTGTTTAAACGAGCGACACATGCTCTGGGCATGGATGAGTCTCTGTTGGGTCGGTTTTTCCGATGTATACGTCCGTTTTATAGCACCGGCGATAGGTCAGGACTGGATTACATTCTAATATGACTTACACATTTCCTCTTAAAGTCCGCTGATAAGGGAAATTTAGGAGGTTAAATAACTAAAATATAGACTGCTTTAATGATATATCTTGCTTATGGAGACAATGTGCATAAGTTCTGTTGGCTCATGTAAAAAGTGTATGTTACTGCTGTCACAAAGTCAATAAAAATGCAGGTTAAATTTACCGTTAACACTTATTCTTGACCTAAGCTGTCCTGTTTACTTACAATTCTGAAAATGAGCATATCAGTATGTATGGAGAATACATGTTCCGTTTTGATTATTTGAATCCCGGTTCTCGGATTAATCTGCCAGAAGTTGCAGCATGCCTGAATGTTCAAAGTTCAGAATTTGAGATTCTTGCAAGTCATCCTGGAGGTATGGGTATATGTTTTCAACTCAAGAGTCTGTCCAATCTTGAAACTTATGCCCTTAAATGTATTCGCCCCGATTTGCTTGGGGATCAAGATTCTTTTGAACGCTTCCACGAAGAATTAGATGTGTGGTTATCTGCCTCCGTATGTGACGCTGTTGTAGAGGCTATTCGCATCGTCCGGCTAAACGAGTTTCCTTGTATTTTGGCTACATGGATGGAAGGTGGCGACCTCACTAAGACACTTTCAACGCTTAATCCCGCCCAGAAATTTGAAACGATTGTCCGTATTACGCGTTCGCTACAGTGGGCACAAACGAAACTTGGCATTATTCATCGTGACCTTAAGCCATCAAATATACTCTTTGACCAGGAATTGCTTGCTTACCTTTCAGACTGGGGATTGGCACGTCCACTTCAAAGGGCTTTCGTTGTCGCAAGCAGAGGAAAAGATATATCTATCGTAGATAGAAAAGATCGCACACAACAAGGGAGTTTCTTAGGAACAGTGACCTATGCGGCCCCTGAACAAATTAGAAATGCGGCACTGGTGGATCATCGAGCAGATATTTATGCTTTGGGCTGTGTAATGTTTGAGTTAGAAACTGGCAGCCCTCCATTTACCGGGACCAGTTTTCAGGAAATTGCCTACCAACATCTCCATGTTTCGCCCCCTAAACTTGGAGGTTTGTTTCGCCAGACAACACTCGGGCTTGAGAACGTGATAAATCGGTGTTTAGCTAAAGAACCAGAAGATCGCTACACGACATACGAAGAACTTGAACAAGATTTGTTGGTGGTTGCTGAGAAACAAAAATTTGCCTTGGATAGATGCGTAATTTCTGAGCGTTACAAACGACATCCACTTGGAAAAGGTCATGCATCTCAGAAGCAAGTTATCGCAAATGCAGGTGTCAAAGGTAAAGGGGTAGTTCTTCTTAATCTAAAAGACATCGAACCCTATTTAGAGGAAGCAGAGAACCTCATGGGGCTCGGCCGATATACAGAAGCCGAAGTTTTGTTGCGTCCCGGCTACATTCCCAATTTAATAACAGGTTCAACAACCTGGCATTTCGGTCATTCTTTTGCTGCCAACTACGCTTACTGCCTACAAAACATAAAGGACAGACTCGATGAAGCCTTAGAAATCTATTCAACCTTAAATCCTTTACAAGAAAAGCCTGATGTGTTTTACGTAAATTATTCACAAGCGTTGAACCTAGCCCACAAATCCCTTGATGCTAAAAGGGTATGTGAACAAGGACTCACTTATTTCCCAGATGATATAGATCTCCTGGGCAACTATACAATTTCGTTAATGGATTGTGGAGAAATTGAAGAAGCTCAGACAGTTGCAATGCGCCGCCTTGCAATCCGTAGGGATGTCCATAGCATTGAAGAGGCAGCTGCAGTTTTAAGAATACAGAGAGATCATCTGCGGAATCGCTATTTACCTCAGGCAATGAGTCTGGCAGAAAAACAGTATGGCCTCATTAGGTAGTGTTTACATTCTGGCTCTGAATCCAGTCATAGCAAGGGTTTCGTAGTTTTGTGAGATTCATTCGAGCTATAAGCGCAAATACTGATAGATACTGACTTTCAGACGAGTTCGGTAATGAAATGTAAACACAACGTAAGGAAGGATTGGTTTTAAACCCACTTTTCCCTTCCTTACGAATTTCTGAAATTCAATTCCTTCGATTTGCTCTTAGTGGTGATAAAATTCTCGATGCTTGTCAAACAATGATGAACGATCAAAAAATTCACCCCACATACCGACAACTCGCTTTTTTGGAGGAGGTTGAGGAGATTAGTGAAGGTCAGCATTTTAACTTTGCTCTGGAAATGATAGATAAAACCGTAAGTGAGGATAAGTTTTCAACAAATTTTGACGCGACACTCCAAAAAAGACTATTCTTTATCAAATACAAAATTTACGCCGAACGATACATGATAGGAAAAGACGACCAGTCAGGCAGACCCATACTCATCCGAGAGGTTGTTGATTACTTTCTTGAAAAGGACGGTGAAAAATATCCGTATCCTGTCATGACAGCACGAGTGCTTGAATGGATGGGACACATTAACGAGGCGGAAGATCTATTCCGTGAGGTTATTAAAACTTCCGAAGATTCATGGGACTCAGGTAAAGAATTGGTATTACTTCTTCAGCGAGATGGACGTTTGAAAGAAGCTTTATCTGCAGCGAATCTTCTTGTTGAATCAGCCCCTTGGCGAGCTGAAAGTTTTGACGTGTTAAGTTACGTTGCTGAAAAAGTTGGTGATACTAATCTAGCAAATCATGCTAAAAAGAAGGGCAACCTGACCTTTGACAAAGAGAAAAAACTTTTCGAGAAATTAAGAACTCTTATATCGTAACCCTATACTCTGCACTTCTGATTCTGGATTTTTAGTATTTACTTCTCAAACCCCTGTGGTTCCAACATTCAGTGAGCATTTTCGGCAATCGGAGAAAAAGATATATGCGACATCAAATCTTATTTCTGATATCCAAACTTATTTATCAATATCCAAAAATTCGTGTTTTTTAAATTGTGCAAGTTCTATTTAAGAAACGTAGGTTGGGTAGAACGAAACAAAACCCAACGGATCTGAATAAATATAATTCCGCACATAATGTTAATAGCGGTAGTCCCCCGGGTCCGTTCACGCTTTAAACCTACAGAGAGATATAAACTATGGTTACTTTGGATGATATTTTAGTGGATCACATAAAAACTAAAATTGAACAAGACAATTTGGTTTCACGACTCCTATCTTTACGCGATGAAAACTTAATCAATGAAATCAAAGAAATCGGAGCTAATATCGCATTAGATGTTGCCTCCAAAATGCAAGGCACGAATCCATACGATTTATCTATACGAATAACTGCTGATCAAGAGAACGAATCTCTACTTTCTAATTCTGAGGCAGCACAAGAGGCTAACGCACGACATAATACGACACTGAAAATATGTGATCGAATTGCAAGTGCTGAAGTTGCAATGAAAGTAATGGAAGACTTGAGAAGCAAATATGGGGCACCTCAATAGAACAATACTTGAAATTAGAAGAATGGACACTAGAATTAGCGTTAACACACTGGATTATTTCTCGGAATTAAACAGTTTTTCGGTTGGGTAGAGCATAGCGAAATTTAAGAAAAAATGCATACTTCTACCGCGGAAAGACAGCAATTTTAAACAATATAAATTACATGCTGGGGAAAGTGAGGGAATTTTAATTTGGCATCTTACGAAACTCACGAATATGACGTGCTAATAATCGGAGCCGGTGGTGCTGGACTTCGCGCTGCCATTGAAGCCGCTACGGATGATCTCAAAGTTGGACTTGTATGTAAATCCTTACTCGGCAAGGCACATACTGTGATGGCAGAAGGCGGTGTCGCTGCTGCTTTAGCAAACGTCGATGAAAGAGACAGTTGGCGGGTTCATTTTGCTGACACAATGCGTGGTGGACAGTATCTCTCCGATGCCCGAATGGCAGAACTCCATGCACAGGAATCACCCGATCGCGTCCGGGAACTTGAAGCGTGGGGCGCGCTTTTCGACCGGACGCAAGATGGAGGCATCCTCCAGCGGAACTTTGGTGGCCATCAATACCCACGCCTCGCACACGTCGGTGACCGGACAGGACTGGAAATGATTCGTGCCTTACAGGACCACGGTATCCACCAAGGCATTGAAGTACACATGGAGAATACCATTATTTCGCTCTTGAAAACGGGTGACAGGGTATCGGGTGCCTTTGGTTACGAGCGTGAAAAGGGACGATTCAAGGTTTTTTCTGCGAAAGCTGTTGTTTTAGCAACCGGTGGGGTCGGAAAGGCATATAAAATCACGAGTAATAGTTGGGAATATACCGGGGATGGACACGCTCTGGCATACCACGCTGGCGCAGAACTCATAGACATGGAGTTCGTCCAGTTTCATCCTACGGGCATGGTGTGGCCCCCGAGTGTTCGAGGTATCTTGGTCACAGAGGGAGTGCGTGGTGAAGGCGGTGTTCTCACAAACAGCGAAGGCAAACGCTTCATGTTCGACGACATTCCCGAACTCTATGTAAACCAGACAGCAGACACTCCTGAAGAAGGCTGGTTGTATACGCAAGGTGACCGTGATGCGCGTCGTCCGCCGGAACTCCTCACACGTGATCACGTTGCCCGGTGTATTGTTCGAGAAGTGCAAGAGGGACGAGGCAGCCCACACGGGGGTGTATTCTTGGATATAGCGTGGATTAAGGAAAAAATTCCGAACGCCCCAGAACACATCCGTAGGAAACTGCCGAGCATGTACCACCAGTTCAGGGAACTCGCCGAAATTGACATCACGTCGGAACCGATGGAGGTGGGTCCAACGACACACTACATCATGGGTGGTATCCGTGTTGATGCAAATTCACAGATGACAGCGGTGCCCGGACTCTTCGCTGCAGGCGAATGTGCTGCCGGTTTACACGGCGCAAATAGACTCGGTGGTAACTCACTATCAGACTTGCTCGTTTTCGGCAAACGTGCTGGCGAATATGCAGCGCAATTTGCAATGGAAAATACGTCTGTCTCACTGGATGAAGCAGAAATTGAGACAATCGCTGCGCATACACTCAAGCCTTTTGAAAACCCTGCAGACGATGGTAGCGGAGAGAAGGTGGGTCCTTATGACATCCAGGCACAACTGCAAGAAAAAATGCAGGATCTGGTAGGCATCGCTCGAAGTCAAGAGAGTCTTACACAGGCTTTGGAAGAGATTCAAAACTTGCGTGGGAAAGCCGAGAACGTTCACGCCATTGGCAATCGTGAATATAATGCTGGATGGCATACTGCTCTTGATCTAGACTGTCTCCTGACGGTTTCCGAAGCGATTGCCCTTGCGGCGTTAGAGCGCAGGGCAAGCATAGGCGCGCATTCACGGGACGATTATCCTGAAAAAGAGGAACCCGGTGCCGGCAAATACAACACTGTCATCAAGAAAACGGACAACGGAGCGATGGAGATCCGACGACATCCAGTTGATGAACTCCGGGCGGACCTGAAGGAAATCATAGACGAGATGGGGTAGATGGTCATTGGTTATCTGTTATTGGTTGTCGGTTAAAGAGGTTCTGATGACAGTAACCTAAACGGAAAAAGGAGGAAGTAGTTGATGCTTGTCAGGGGATGCTCGCGTCACAGCAGACGTAACCGATAACCGACAACCGACAACCGACAACTATTATGGCGAAAGCAACTTTTAGAATCTGGCGCGGCAATGCGGAGGGTGCGCAATTTGTCGATTACGATACTGAGGTCTCCGAAGGTATGGTGGTCTTAGACGCTGTCCACCGCATCCAAGCTGAACAAGCGAATGATCTGGCAGTCCGATGGAATTGTAAGGCAGGCAAATGCGGTTCCTGCTCCGCCGAAGTCAATGGGCAGCCGAAATTAATGTGTATGACGCGCCTGAATGACTTACCCCTTGAGGAACCCGTTACAGTCGAACCGATGCGGGCATTTCCGCTCATCAAAGATCTCGTTACAGACGTGTCGTGGAACTTTAGGGTTAAAGAGAAAATGAAACCCTTTGCGCCGCGACCGCCTGACGCTGAAGATGGTACATGGCGAATGGAACAGGAAGATATCGACCACGTCCAAGAGTTTCGGAAGTGCATTGAGTGTTTCCTCTGTCAAGATGTGTGCCATGTTCTTCGGGAACACGATCTTCATGACGAATTTATTGGACCGCGGTTCTTCGTCTATGCTGCTTCCTTAGAGATGCACCCGATTGACACCGAAAATCGACTGGAAGAATTGAAGGACTCAGATGGTATTGGGTATTGTAACATTACAAAGTGCTGCACGAAGGTATGCCCGGAGCATATCACAATTACGGACAACGCCATCATCCCGCTTAAAGAGCGTGTAGTTGATCAGTTCTACGATCCAATAAAAAAACTTTTTCGTGTTTTTAGTCGTTAAAGTGTGCTGTTTGGAAAGCCTTAAGTGCAATGTATAATCCGGAGATGTGAGAAACATGGAAACCAGCAAGAACGATATTTTAAGAGTCGGTGTGATTGGACCCGGAGGTGCTGGACGCGGTAACACACTGGGTTTCGCGACACGTCCGGATGCAGAGATTGTCGCTGCTGTGGACACCCATGAAGCGAGTTTAGACGCTTTAGAAGACGCGCTCAAAGAACGCGTTGACGGCTATAAAGCGAATAGTTTCAAACGTTACCTCGGCGAACACGAATTCGTCGAAATGCTGAATCATGAAGATTTAGATATTGTCGGTGTGTTCTCGCCGCACTCCCTGCACGATATTCACACAAAATATGCGCTGCGTGCCGGATGTCATGTCATCGTCGAAAAACCGATGGCGAATGTCGTCGGCGATGCAATCGCTGTAACGAAAATTGCGATAGGGAGTGGGTTACACCTCGTCGGTGGGTATCAACGCCATTACGAAGATACCTATATGGCAGCGAGGCGCGCAATCTCGGAAGGTCGTATCGGAAATCTACAGAAATTCGATGTCTATATGGCACAACGATGGGGGGCACACGGCTGGCGTGGAGATCCACGCTTCTCTGGTGGTGGTCAACCTAACGATTCTGGAAGTCATATCCAAGACATATTCTTGTGGATGACTGGGACATTGCCGGTTGAAGTCTACGGCACAACCGATATGAAATTCGAGGATGACAACGGAAATGTTATCACAAAACTTGTTGAAATTAATTCCTACTCTGATGTAACATTGGATAACGGTGCTGAAGGCACAATCACTATCCTCGGTAACACGCGCGTTGGGTTCGAGGAATGGTTCATTCTTGAGGGAGACGAAGGTACGATTGAAATCAAAAACGGCATCCGCTACATACCCAAAGATGGTGAACCCGAACCTCTTTCCTATCAGCGTCCAGAAGGGTATCCTCAGAATAAGGTTGACCAGCTCGTCGGTTTGGTGAAAGGCGAATACGACACAAACTATACCTCCGGCATCAACGGAGTCCGTACCAGTTGGTTGACGAATTGCATCCTCGAAGCAGGCAAAGGACCTGACGCGAAGAACAGAGTCAATTGTGACGCGGTCATTAAAAAAGAGGGTTATACCCGTCAAGAGGTTTTAGCATTTATTGATGAATGTGCATCCAAATCGTGTCACTAATGCATAAGAATGCCGATACAGGTAGGTGCCTTCAAACTAAGCGAATATGAAAAAAGGAGAAAAACCGTGAAATTCTTGGCACAACTCGCAAACTTCCAGAAATTTGCTGTTATTAAAAGTATGAAGTCTTATCTACTTATTGCTGTTATTTTAGTAATCGGGGTGCAAATCGGATGCGTGACGGGCAATGCCCTACGCACTGCAGAAAATCTCGCTGCAGAGAAAGACTATCGCGGTGCCCTTGAAGCCTATCAAAATGTTGTGGATACTCAACCAGGCACACCAGAAGCCCTCCAATCACAACTCGCCATAGGCGAACTGTTAACTGAACAGATGAGCCAACCGGCAGAAGGTATCAAAGCCTACGAAGCGGTCATCGCTGCAGCCCCAGAAAGCGATGAAGCAGCCGAAGCACACTACAATCTCGGTATGCACTATTACCGACAAAAAGACTACGAAACGGCTCAGGCACAATTTGATACAATTATTAACAAATTCCCACAATTGGAATTGAGCCATAATGCGCAACTGATGTTAGCCAAAAGCTACGAGGACGCGCAGAATTTTGAGCAGGCTGTAGAGATTTACGATAATTTTGCGAATCGTAATCCGAGGAGTGAACGTGCGGCAATAGCCATCGCCCGCAAAGGACAAATCCAGAAAGAAAATCTTAAAGACGAGGAAGAAGCGAAACGCACTTATCAATCACTCGTTAAAAGATATGGAAAGGTCGAAGGCACTGAAGAAGAAATTGAGAAAGCAAAGCAAGAACTGACCGCACTCAACGCCAGCATCCCAGAACCAGATGATCCACTCGCAACCCAAGCAGGCAGAGCTTACGCGCGACAGCAAGCGACGCGCGAACGGGACCGACCGCGCGGGGGCGTTGAGAGAAGTCGTGCGATGGGGAACGTTGAGACTATAGTCGCCGACTCTGGATTTGGTGTCAGTGCGTCAGAAGTGATGCGGAATTTCGGCGGACAAGGGGGCATCGCCGGTGACGAACAGGGCAGTTACTATGACGCAGAGCTTATGATTGCGAGTTTCTTCTACGGTGACGAGAACTACCGGGACGCGGGGGCGTTATACTTTGATGCGATTGCCCGGGCGGAAGCTGCAAAAGCAAAAATTGACCCGTATGCCTATCTGCGACTCTCAATTTGCTATCGCAAAGTTGGAATGCACCAACGTGCGAAAGAGGTATTGAAACAAGCAGCAAAACGAGATAGTGGGGTTATTGAAGCAGTTATTAACACTGGACGTACGCACTATACCTCCGAATCCTACGAGCAGGCACTGGAAACTTACAATTCCGTCATCGGGTTGGCGCGGGGTAAGAATTCTGAAATCTATTGGTTAATCTCGCTGGTCTACCAAAAATTAGGTGAACCTGAAAAGGAACGCGAGGTACTTGAACGTTCAGTTGCTGCGAATACGCAGAACATTGACGCGATGCAAAGCCTCGCCGAAGTCCTGCACTATCGGCTGAAGGATCGGAAAACTGCTGCGATATTTCAGGATCTCGTTGATCAGAAGGGCGATTCCTATATCGGTTCAAAAACGCTCGGCGACCTAACTTATAAGTACGGCAACTACGTCCAGGCCCGTGCGAAGTATAGAGCTGCCGCTCGTACAGCAAAACGGTTGCTCGGTAAGTCAGAAAATGATGCTGAAAAGCGAGAACTTCAAAATCAAGTTGTCTATGCAACGGTCCTCGCTGCACGCGCAACGCATCACCTGAATCGGGAAGAAGATGCCCAAAAGATGATTGATGAGCTGGCGGTAGAATATCCCGATCACGCGCTGATACCTTACGGCAGAGGCGAATTGGCACTTCTTAACGATGATACAGAAACTGCCGTCGCCGAATTCAAAGCATCAATTGAGAAAAATCCGATTTCTGACATTGCGCTGATTGCTCTTGGTGAGTACTATGTCTCACAAGGCTATAACGACGATGCCGTCGCCCTCTGGAAGGGCTATCTGGCGAACAACCAGTATAACCAGAATGTCCGGCGTCACCTTAAAAGGTTGAAGGGGGACGAAGAAGAATAGGCAAAATGCGCGGTTTTTCAACCGCGCTTCAGCAGAATAATTCCGAAAAATGTTTTTTCTTTGAAAAAAAACTTGACCTTTTTAATTCAATTCGGTATAATTAATAATTAAAGTTCTTAACTTCCTAAGCGCGAAGCACGTTTCAATTCACAAATTTTACCTCATAAACGGCGCAAGCTGCTGAGAAAAGCGTGCTTTGAGGAAAAACGAGTTACTGGCTGTGGTACATTGTGTGCAATGCCGGCTTCAATCTGTTTTCCCAATATGAAAAATCCAGAAGTTGCATTTTCAGGTAAAACTAACTACTCGCATGCATTGTGAAACAGCCATACGAGCGACATTTCCGCGGGCAACACTGCACCTACTCCATCGATACCCTGTATATTCTGATATTTTGCTGCGCTGCGTATGTCGCAGCAATCTCTCATATATTAAATTAGGTGTCATGTCAGCTTACCTGCTCTGTAGAGGACCCTGGTCTTCCTGTGTCAATCCTATACCTCTGAACTACCAAACAAGTATAGGGAAACCCGGTAGACGCGTTTTTAAGCGTGTGCCGAAAGCGATAAAAACCAACAGTTAATTATCCTATAGCATCAGCCCTGCTTCCATTTTTAACATGTTCTGCAAATCCCACGTTAGCCACGGACTTCACGTCACAATGACATTTCGTAAACACGGCGTATGTAAGTGGGAATAAAGAACACGCTAGGTTGTCAGACGAACCCTACGGTGGAATGATTATTTTGGAACCGGGCACAATGAGGAGTATTAGAAATTATGGAGAGCTTGGACATTGGCAAGCTCCAAGAAATGGAGTTCTCGGAACTCAAAGACTTCGCACTGACACTCGGGATTGAATACACCGGGTCTCGGAAAGAGGAATTGATTAACGAAATCATAGAGGCTAAATCTGAGGGAGACACCCAATTTTATGGGGGTGGTGTTCTGGAAATCTTAGATGACCGGGATCAACACTACGGTTTTCTCCGCTCACCGCGCTCTAATTATCTGCAAAGCAATGAAGATATCTACGTATCCTCATCGCAAATCCGGCGATTTGATTTGCAGACGGGTCACGTCGTTGAAGGTGTGATTCGTCCGCCGAAGAAGACGGAAAATAAAGCAGAACGGTATTTCGCCATGCTACAGATTGAGAAAGTCAACGGCGAAAAACCGGAAGCTGTCAAGCAGAAAATTCTTTTCGATAACCTCACTCCTATTTATCCACAGGAACAATTGAAGCTGGAACACAATACGTCGGAATTCGCGACCCGTATGGTGGATTTGATGGCACCCGTTGGTAAAGGACAGCGTGGATTGATCGTTGCTCCACCTTACAGCGGTAAAACCACGTTGTTGAAGAACATCGCCGCTGGTATCGAATCGAATCATCCTGAAGTCTCTCTCATCTTTCTGTTGATTGATGAACGTCCAGAAGAAGTCACAGATGTCGCACGGTCTGTCAAAGGAGAGGTAATTAGCTCGACCTTCGATGAATACCCGGAACGCCACATCCAAGTCGCTGAAATGGCGGTTGAGAAAGCGAAACGATGGGCTGAGTACGGAAAAGATGTCGTCATCCTCTTAGACAGTCTGACCCGCCTTGCGCGTGCTTACAATTTAACAGCACCGCATAGCGGCAAAACGTTGACCGGTGGCATAGATGCGATGGCACTTGTGAAGCCGCGTCAATTCTGCGGTGCGGCGCGAAAGTTTGAAGAGGGCGGCAGTCTTACAATTATAGCCTCAGTTCTCATAGGAACTGAAAGTCGCGGAGATGAAGCGATCTATGAAGAGTTCAAGGGAACAGCGAACATGGAAATCCACTTGGAACGCTCCCTACTGGATCGACGGATTTTCCCGTCGATTAACATCGAACGGTCAAAAACCCGCCGTGAAGAACTCTTGTTAGCCCCCGACGTGCTTAATAAAGTCTGGGTGCTGCGGAGATTCACAAGCCAGATGGACAGCGCGGAATCTCTGGAAATGCTCGTTGAACAACTTGGTAAAACTGGTACGAATGACGAGTTTCTCGAAGGGATGGTCGATAACGCAGGTTATGGCAGTGCTACTGCGAGAAACAACGCTCGTTTAAAACGGTAAGCGTGTGCTACGCGCCTACCGATGCGTACTTCAAAAAACGCATTAATAAGAATACTGAGAAGTTTTTAGCCGAATAGCAACCCGTAATTCGGATATTCTCAAAATTAAGGAAGGATACTATGAAACCTGAAATTCACCCCGAAATGGTAGAATGTGTTATCACATGCGTCTGTGGCGCGACCCATAAAACGCTCGCGATCCAGTCGACAATGCGAGTGGATATCTGTGGGAAATGTCATCCATTCTACACCGGGCAGCAAGCTCGTTTTATTGACACTGCCGGGCGCGTTGAAAGTTTCCGTCGACGCTACGGGCTAACTGAAGATAATGAGTAGAATAAGTAAAGGTCTCCGTGTCCTTACAACAACAGACACGGGGTAGTTTTTAGAAAAATAGAGGCAATATCTTCTACTTTCAATAGCTAACAACAGTGGTTTGATAAAATGCTTGAAAAACTTAAGGATATCGAAACTAAATACGCCGAAGTTGAAAGAGCACTCGGAGACCCAGCACAAGTTTCCAATCAACAGCGGTTAATGGAGTTATCCAAAACGCACGCGGAACTCTCGCCTATCGTGTCCGCCTATCAGAAATATCAGCAGTTAGAAGCGGCACTCGAAGAGACGCAGCTCATGCTGGAATCGGAAACGGATACGGAAATAGTCGGGTTAGCAGAGGAAGAGTTGGAAACCCTCACTGCGCAAAAGGAAGAATTAACAGAGGAGCTGAAGCTGCTCCTAATTCCGAAAGATCCGAACGATGAAAAGAACGTTATCATCGAGATCCGGGCAGGGACTGGTGGGGAAGAGGCGAGCCTTTTTGCGGCTGAGTTATTTCGGATGTACACCCGATACGCCGAGCGTCAAAACTGGAAACTTGAGATTCTCAATTCAAATGCGACAGGGTTAAAAGGATTTAAAGAGATCATCTTCTCAATTGAAGGCGCAGAGGCATACAGCCAATTGAAATATGAGGGTGGCATTCACCGGGTCCAACGAATTCCGGCAACGGAAGCGAGTGGTCGTATCCACACCTCCGCTGTGACTGTAGCCGTCCTCCCAGAAGCAGAAGCCCTCGATTTGGAAATTGATGAAGCAACCGAATTGCGAATCGACACCTATCGTTCCTCGGGTCCCGGTGGGCAGAGCGTTAACACAACCGACTCGGCTATCCGGATTACACACATCCCAACGGGGTTGGTCGTAACGTGCCAAGATGAAAAATCTCAGCACAAAAACCGCTCCAAAGCGATGAAGATTCTCCGTGCCCGCCTCCAAGAACAAAAACAGGCTGAACTCAACAGTGAAAGATCGGAGACACGTCGGTCAATGGTCGGAAGCGGGGACAGGAGCGAAAAGATTCGCACTTACAACTTCCCGCAATCTCGCGTCACGGATCATCGAATCCAATTCAGTACCTATCAATTAGATTCCGTCTTAGACGGGGACATACAGGAATTTATTGATCGGTTGACAACGGCTGACCAAGCAGAGAAGTTGAAAGAGACTTAATCCACGCCGACCAAGGAATCTTAAATCATGCCCAATAAGATATGGCGCGTGGTGGAGTTACTCGACTGGACAGCTGGATATTTTGAACAGCACAGTATCCCAACGCCAAGGTTAGATGCCGAAGTTCTGCTCGGACACCTATTAAATAAAGGTCGCTTACAACTCTACCTTGACTTCGACATGCCTGTCTTCCAAGAACACCTCACACCTTTTCGCAAACTGATCCAAAGGCGAATTGAGCATACACCTGTCAGCTATCTAACGAATCGAAAAGAGTTCCTATCTTTAGATTTTTACGTCGATGAACGGGTCTTGATTCCGAGACCCGAGACGGAACAACTCGTTGAAACAATCCTCGCAATAAAAACGGATACACCGCAGCGGGTGCTTGAAATCGGGACAGGTAGCGGCGTTATTGCTACGAGCCTTGCAGTACACGCGTCAGCGTGGGACATTGTTGCGACCGATATATCCGAACCCGCCCTTGCGGTCGCACAACAAAACGCCGAAACACATGCGTGCTCATCACAGATTACGTTTATGTCCGGGGACCTGTTTGAACCGATAAAGATGATAGCCCTCCCTGAAGAGCGACAATTCGATTGGATCGTTTGCAATCCGCCCTATATTAAAAACGTAGAACGGGGTAGCCTCAGTCCTGATGTCCGAGACTATGAACCTGAGATTGCCCTCTTTGCAGGCGACGACGGCCTTACTGTGATTCGGCGATTAATTACGGAAGCTCCGCAATACCTCGCACCGAATGGAAAGCTACTTTTTGAGATCGGAGACACACAGGCAGACCCTGTTCGCGCCCTCATCAATGCGGAACCCGCCTATTGCACATACGAACTTCTCAAAGACTATGCGGAAAAAGATCGCCTCGCCCTCGCCAGTGTATCATCAGCGCATGCCCCCGTGTAGAGCAATACCCGCAATTAAAAACGTGGAGATTTGAAGAATGAGCCAGTCAACCGGCTATGATGACTTACAAACCCATATCCGCCAACTGAAAACACCCGCAATCGAAACATGGGAAAATCAATACAGCGTCCGAGATTACACAATCGAGATTACCAATTTAGAGTTTACTGCGGTATGTCCTAAAACGGGGTTGCCGGATTTCGCGACGCTCTGCATCACTTACGTGCCGGACCGGGACTGTGTAGAATTGAAATCGTTGAAAGAGTACTTTCTTTTTTTTCGGGATATCGGTATTTTTCACGAACATGTAGTGAATAAGGTGCTTGAAGATTTTGTGGAAGCGTGTCATCCACGGAAGGCGGAAGTTATGGGTGATTTCAACATCCGCGGTGGTATCAAAACGGTTGTGCGGGCAAGTTATCAGAAACCGACACAAGAATAGGCACGCTCTGGAAACGCGCCTACAAGTGTCTGGTTAAGTAGACCGACGCTATAAAATAGGGACGGAACGTCCTATCCGAGCGGATTCATAGATCGCATCGAAGATTTTTGCGACGTTCAGCACCTCCTCTGCTGGCACTGGAGACGGTAAGCCCTCCCGAACTGCTTTGTGGAACGATTCAAATTCACTCGGCAAACCTGTGAGAAGTTTCGGCTTGTAATTCACCATCTCATCCTTTTTATCGCGGTAAATCTGAAGCGGTTCGTATGTCGCACCGGCTAAATCCCCCATGAAAAAAGTGCCGCCGATGTTCTCAATATGTGATGCCCATGCGGTTTCTAAGGTTATTGTCAACCCGCCTTCAAAATGGATTGTGCCCATTGCAAAATCCTCGACCTCGAATTCTTCAGGATTCCATTTACCCCACGGGTTGATAACATTCTTTCTATGCCCAAATTTTTTGGTTGCCATGCCGAAGGCTTCAATCGGTTTCGGACAACCAATCATCCAAAGCAAGACATCAAGGATATGCACGCCGATATCAATGAGCGGACCACCGCCTGCGATGGCTTTACTGAGAAACGATGGTGAGGCGGGGACTCCACGCCGTCGTACCGACATTGCTCGGGCATAGTAGATGTCGCCAAAGAACCCTTCATCGTAGAGTTTTCGCAACGTGCGTGCTTCAGCGCGGAATCGCGATTGTAACCCAATCTGCAGCACTTTGCCACTAACTTTCTGTGCGTCTACCATCGCCTGCCCGTCTATGGCATTGGCGGCAATCGGCTTTTCACAGATAACGTGTTTTCCAGCGTTCAAGGCGGCAATCGTCGGACCGGCATGGAAGTTATTCGGTGTGCAAACGCTCACCGCATCCAATTCATCCATTGCAGCCAATTCTTCGTAATCACTGAAAACGTGTGGGATGTCGTGCTGTTTGGCGAACGCTTTTGCGCGTGCTTCGTCAATATCGCATGCTGCGATAATCGAAACACCTTCGACACTCTTATGACCGGGAAGATGTTTACCTCCGGCGATGCCACCACACCCAACGATGCCTACTTTGACTTCTTTCATTCTCGTTCCTCCGTTATATGTATCAGATTGCCACAGTCTGTGGAGCCTGTTCCAAATCCAGATTGTGCGACCTTGCCCATTCTGCGCCAGCCCAATGAACACCATTTGGGTCAAGCCTACCCTGCGTATCTGTGGATGCTCCAAGAAACTGTCTGCCGAGGTCGTCTAAACTCTCCACCAACTTTGCTTCTGGTTGTAGTGTATCATTATAATACCGGAGATAATAATCGGGTTTAATCCAGCGATAGTGGTATCCGTAAATGACGACCTTAGAGATGTTCTTTCTGAAATTCAGCCCTGCGGCATGGTAGATACGACTCTCAAACAGAAACGCATCGCCTGCTCGGAGTAGTGGTTCATCATACACCGGCGGATCCACTTCGCCTTCAGGGATACGCAGGGGTTCTTTCAACTTATGGCTTTTTCGGATAAACCATGTCGCCCCTGAGTTCGGCACACTGAAATCTGTTAAGCAGTAGCCGACCTTCAATCCAACGCGCGGGCACCCTTGATGTCCAACGTCCAAATGTACACCAACATCCCGATGCCAATTGCGGTTGTCGGGTTTCTCGGGTGCCTGTGGATGTTTGTAGATAAGCGCGGTGTTGGTAATATGGATATTTGTACCGAGCAGTTGAAGGATTAATGGGACAGCCCTTGACTGTGTCGCAAGGTCAGCGAAGGCGGGTTCCTGCACCAGCCCGTACCGCCGATGCGCGTAATAGCCGTGGTATTCAAATGACGCCATGAGTCGATCCCCGGTTCCTGTCAAGCGATCAATCATGTCGCTATCAATTGCGGAACGCACGATGAGATAGCCGTTTTCCTCAAATTCTTGACGGTGTGCCTCTGTCAACTGAACAAATTCCATGGTTACTCTCCTTTGCCGCTTGAAACTTAGTGGGTTGATAGACGCGTGTAGATATGCTATCATAGATATGAAATGATGTCTATTAATTAGTTATCGGTTGTCAGTCGTCAGTTTTCAGTATTATGAATAAATCTCAATCCCGGATTTCCAGTGTCCTTAACGCTGCTCGCTTTTCACAGCGTAAAAAGAAAATAGAGGAGAAAGAGGTTGCCGACGTATGCGTTATCGGCTCCGGTGCTGGTGGTGCGGTTGTTGCGAAGGAACTCGCCGAGGCGGGACTCTCGGTAATCATTTTAGAGGCGGGAGAACATCATGATCCAACCACCTTTGGCACTTATGAACCGGAAATGCTCCGTCGTCTTTTCTGGGATAGCGGTCTACGGTCTACACGCGACGGTGCGATTGTTATTTCACAAGGGAGAGGTGTCGGCGGTTCAACAGTACATAACCTCTGCTATGCGGTCCGTCCCCCGCAAGTCCTACTGGACAGATGGGGCGTTCGAGAGATATGGCCCTACTTTGATCAGGTGGAGCAGACGCTCGGTGTTACACAGATGCAAGAAACAGATGTAAATCGCTTAAATGCCGTTATCCGCCGCGGGTGTGATCGGATGAGGTGGCGCGGTGGATTGCAAAGGCATAATCGCGGTGCTTGCGTTATGTGTGGCGCGAGGTGTCTCTTTGGATGTCCTGATTCCAAATCTATTCAGACTGAACCGACAAGAACAGGCAAACAGAGCATGGCGGTTACATATATCCCTTTGGCACTTGCAGCGGGGGCACGACTGTACAGTAACTGCGTAGCAGAGAAAATCCATGTAAGACATAAGAGAGCCGTCGGTGTTTCGGCGCAGCTGCCATCAGGTACACTTTACGTTGAAAGCAGGGCAGTGGTGTTAGCGGCAGGTGCTATCAACTCACCACAACTCTGGTTAAAAAGCGGGTTACCGAATACGAACCGACAGGTCGGAAGAAACCTCCATCTGCATCCTGCCATCTTTGTAGGTGGAGTCTTCAATGAAACGATCGATGGACATCTTGGTATCCCGCAAAGTTACTATATTGACGAGTTTCTTGACCTGAGACGTTCACCAGATAGCGGTTACCTGCTCATGCCTGCTTTCGGGTCCCAGATGATCGTTGCAGCAAGCCTGCCGGGATTCGGTAGAAGCCATCAAGAACTGATGGAACACTACCAACATATCGCTGCGCTTCTTGTCCTCCTACACGATAGAACAACGGGACGGGTATCCATAAATCACAAGGGCACCCCAAATATCTCATATCGTCTGCAGCGCTCAGATAAACGGGTATTGGTGGAAGGGGCAATTAATGCTGCCACACTACTCTTCGCTGCAGGTGCCAGAGAGATTGTTATGCCCTACACAGAACACCTCCCAATCAAAACAGAGAAGGATCTTGAAATTGTTCGTCAACGCGGCATCGCACCAAACGATATTATGATGGCATCAAGTCACCCGCAAGGCACACTTCGGATGGGAGAGGACAGGCATAAAGCCGTTGTTAAACTTTCAGGAGAATCCCATGCAGTACCAGGCTTATTTGTTGCCGATGCAAGTCTCTTTCCGACCTCTATTGGAATACCACCAACGCTGACTGTTGCTGCACTCGGTAGACACGTGGCAGGTCAAATAATTGAGAGCGGCATTGCGGAGTGAGGTTAGGACACTTCACCAGCAAAGGCAAAGCGTTTTTGTATCTATTTACTTTCGTCCTTTACGTAAAAAATGATTGAATCAATTCCATACCTTTCGCTTGGAAATTTTCCAACCCCTGTGCAGCGTCTTTCAAATCTTGAGCGATCTCTTGGGCTCGAATCGCTCTGGATAAAACGTGATGACCTAAGCGGTCTACTGGGTGGTGGCAATAAAGTGCGCAAACTGGAGTATATGTTCGCAGCGGCACAAGCACACTCGAAGGGAACTGAAAGGAAAACACTCTTTACAATCGGTCCAACAGGCTCTAATCACGTCCGAGCGACAACTGTTTACGGCAAAGCATCTGGCTTCCGCGTGGAATGTTTGCTTTTTAAACAACCGCCTACCGAGTATTCTGAAACAAACTACCGTACAATCTGTGAGCAAGCAGACCGGGTTCACGAGGTACAACACATGCATACCATGTTTGCCCGTTACGGGTATGAACAGATGAAGACGGTGCTTGGAATCGGAGAGGAACGTTATTTTATCGCAGCGGGAGGTTCTTCTCCACTCGGTTCCGTTGGCTACGTGAAAGCCGTTTCGGAGTTGAAATCACAGATTGAGGAAGGCATTATGCCAGAGCCGCGGTTTATCTTCGTGCCGGTGGGGACTTGTGGCACCATTGCGGGCTTAATAGTCGGTGTGAGACTTACCGGATTGCGAACCCAAATTGTCGGTATTCGTGTCGCCGACCGGGTCGTCGCGAATTCGTGGGCAATCTCCCGTATGGTCAAGCGGACCTTACGGCTCATCGGTGCGGTGGATGTCGATTACATCAATCCACGACGCATTGAACTCTGGCACGACGATTTCGGAAAGGGATACGCCATCCCAACGGAAGCAGGTATGCGTGCGGTAGCACTGATGGCTGAAGAAGAGGGTATTACGCTTGAGAATACCTACACCGGCAAAACGTTGGCAGGACTTGTCCACTACATAAAAGCACAGGAATGTGAAGACGAACACATCCTATTCTGGCACACTTATGGCGGCAGATAAAAAACCAACGATACAACCTAAAAGGAAAAATATATGGATACAGAGAATTCCAAACCGAGTTTCGTTCAGACTGGAATACCTATCATCGATTGCGATCTCCACAACCGACTCCCGTCCCTCGAAATGCTCTACCCGTACCTACCCGACTACTGGTGCGACTATTGCGAAGAATCCGGCTTTCCTGGACCGGATGCGAATGACTACCCGGACGGTGTTCCGACCTCCACGCGTCCAGAGATTACACATCCGATAGAAGATCGTCCCGGATCAGATTTAGCACTTTTACGCCAGCATGCCCTCGATTTCTGGGGGGTTGAATACGGTATACTGACGTGTGGGTTTCGGGTGCAGAGCGTACACAACGAAGACCTTGCAGCCGCACTCGCTTCGGCAGTCAATGACTGGCAGATTGAGCACTGGCTTGACCCTGAACCGCGTTTACGTGGGTCCTTGATTGTTCCAAGTCAGAATCCTGAACTCGCCGTCCGAGAAATTGAGCGTTTAGGTGAACATCCGGGATTTGTACAGATTATGCTACCTGCCCGATCACAAGCACCTTATGGCAATAGACGCTATCACCCTATCTACGCAGCGGCTGTGCGCTATGGTCTCGTTGTTGGCATCCATTATGGTGGGGCACCGGGACTACCGCCGACATCTGTAGGGTGGCCCTCAACGTATTTAGAGGAATACGTTGGTATGTCGCAGGTGTTTCAGGCACAGGTATTGAGTCTTGTGTCGGAGGGTGCTTTTGATAAGTTTCCTGATTTACGCGTCGCACTCATAGAGACGGGGGTTACATGGATGCCGTCGCTGATGTGGCGATTCGATAAAGAGTGGCGCGGTTTGCGCGGGTTGACCCCGTGGGTGAAACGACCGCCATCGGCGTATATCCGAGAACATATCCGTATGACGCTTCAACCGATTGATGCACCACCGACAGCAGCAGAATTACTTCAGATTGTCGGGCAGCTTGACTCGGAAGATATGTTGATGTTTTCAAGCGACTATCCTCACTGGCACTATGATTCTCCAGAAGAGGCTTTCCCTGCACAGTTACCGCAATCGCTGGCACGTAAAATCTTGTCTGAAAACGCGCGGGAGTTTTATCGACTCTAAATAGGTGATGCGAAAATGATGCCAAACCTTTCACCAAAAGGAGATAGCAATGACAACACACAAGACACTTGCGGCAAAAATTGATCAGCTGTTCGCGGAATGGAACCGATCAGATTCCCCTGGTGCTGCCGTGGCGGTCATCAGAGACGGTGAAGTCATCTATAAACATGGATACGGGATGGCGAACTTGGAATATGACATCCCGATTACTCCAACGACCATCTTCGACATTGCTTCAGTATCCAAGCAATTTGCAGCGTTTGCCATCGTCACTTTATCTCATCAAGGGAAGCTGTCGATAGATGACGACATTCGGACACACCTACCCGACCTCCCGAACTTTGGAAATACAATCACAATTCGGCATCTCTTGCATCACACCAGTGGACTACGGGATTGGGTACAGTCGCTTTCCATCGCTGGCGACCTAATGGACGATATAATTTCGTTTAAACATATTCTGAAAATGGCGAGACATCAGAAGGCATTCAATTTCGCAATAAGTAGTTTTGGGATTTGAAAAATTGGTTGAAAGAGTGCGGTGAAC
>JAPPII010000065.1 GCA_028820845.1 Candidatus Poribacteria bacterium | reverse complement strand
GTGATAACATTAAGAAAACTGAAATTGCCTATGTCCAAAACTACTTATTGCGTAAACTATAATAGTGTCCCGTATTAAAACCGATCTATATTCAACCCTGCAAGTTTGAAATACCTAAACCTGTGGAGAGAAAATCCGATGCTGATCACACTCATTCGTCGAGAACTCCTCGATAACCTGATGACCTTCCGGTTCGCCGCAGCCGTCTTCATCACGCTCTTGCTTGTCGTCGCAAATACTGCTGTGCTTATTCAGGATTATGAACGGCGGTTGGCAGCTTATAACACCGCTCTCAAAACACATCAGGATAAACTCCAAGAGTTCAAAGCCTATTCGGGTTATGAATTGAATATAGATCGTCCACCGAATCCGCTGAGTATCTTCAACGCCGGATTTGATAAACAACTCGGAAACCAAGTTCCAATCTATCACGCCTTTGTACCTACACTTTGGGACGCTTCCATGCACGGGTCAGATAACCCGTTTCTTAACATCTTCACATCAATTGATATCGTCTTCATCTTTGAGGTTATCCTCAGCTTGACAGCACTGCTATTCGCCTACGATGCTTTCGCTGGTGAGCGCGAACGCGGCACCTTACGTCTTGTTCTGGCACAATCGGTGAGGCGTGGACACATTCTGCTTGCAAAATACATCAGTGCAATGCTCTGTCTGCTTATGCCGTTGCTGTTAAGTCTCCTCTTCGCGATGATTTTGCTAACGAACAACCGTTCCCTCTCGCTTTCACCTGATGATTTTCTTCGCATTGGTGGGATTGTTCTAACATCGCTGGTATACCTATCGGTGTTTTACCTCATTGGGATGCTGATTTCTGAGGTATCTCGTAGGACCAGCACCGCCCTCATGCTATCTATGTTCGCCTGGGGATTTCTGGTGTTGGTTTATCCAAACATGATTCTCGCCGTGATGTCGCCATCGAGTCCGCCGCGCGCACAAATTGATTCTACCGCGAATCAGATGAAACAGATATGGGAAGAATTTGACAGAGAACGAAAGGATTTTCTCGTCAATGACCCTGTTCCCGGCGAAAGCATGTGGTTTGGTATTGGAGCATCCGGATGGAGTAGTGAATACCTTATACAACGCACATCAAAATTAAATGTTTACCTCAAGAATACCCTTAATATTGGCAAAATTAATGAGCAATCTGAGTCACAAGTTCCACACGCTCAGGGTTATTTCCGCTTTCTTGAACCCCGCGTTATCGGTAATGCAGAGAAAACATGGCTGCTCCGAAAACCTGGACTTGAAAATATCTTTGTGCGACCTGCAGGTATTGATAAAACCTTACTGAAACTCTCACCCATGGGCATCTATGACTCAGCAACGCAAGCCTGGACAGGCACAGATTTGAACGGTATCCGTGATTTTTTCGATGCAGCGCGTCAATATCGCCAAAGAGTCATCAACTATTTTTATGACAAAGAGGCTTTTGGGGAACAACAATGGTTTTCCGCCAACCAAGGGGCAGTCGATTGGAGCAGACTGCCGCAATTCCGTTTTAAAAGAAGCGACATCGGCGTAAATACAAAACGCGCATTACCCGATGTCTGTCTATTGCTGCTAATCAATGTTATTCTTTTCATGGCAATATTTCTAATCTTCATCAAAAGTGAAGTGTAGGATGGCTATTGGTGGTTGGTTATAGGCTGTAAGTTAAGAGGGGACTTGTAACAATTCGTGAGTTCTTGGAGTACTCCAAACTGTAGTTGATTGTTACGGAGTGGCTCTTAACCAACAACCAATAACTAACAACCAACAACCAATGTGGCATATTACAAAACGCGAACTCTACGACAATCTCAATAGCCTCCGCTTCGCTCTCACAACCGTCCTGCTGCTGGGTTTGATGTTAACGAATGCGGTTGTTTACCTCCGAGAGCATCCCAAACGGATACAAGAATATCGCGACGGGGTCACCAGATATCAAAATCGTTTAGCGAATTATGCCGCTGACAGCCTGTATAAACTCGCCGAGCAAGGTCCTGGAAATCTTTACAAAAAACCGTCTCCACTCCGTTTTTGTGCAGACGGCGGCGAGCCGTTTTTATCAAGGTATGCACAGGGCAGCTACCATCGATGGGGTGCTGGCACGCTGGAGAGTTTCTGGATACTGGCATATCCATCGTCCAATCCCAATCTGTATAATATCCGTCCAAATGTCACCGAATTGGATTGGGGTTTTATCATCGGCTACGTCTTAAGCCTCATCGCACTGTTGTTCACGTTTGACGCAATCTCCACTGAACGTGAACGCGGGACATTACGATTGATGTTGGCGAATTCAATTCCACGGCACACTGTACTCATTGGCAAGTTTTTAGGAGCGTTGATAAGCATCAGTATCCCGTTTACGCTTGCCGTGTTGATGAACCTATTGATAATTTCCACATCAAGTGCCGTTCACCTCAATATGGAAGCGTGGGGACGTTTAGGTATTATCTATTTTATTGCACTTCTATACACGTGCCTGTTTCTTGGGTTAGGTTTATTGGTGTCGACGCGTGTACAACGAAGTGCCGTCAGTCTTGTCGTGCTTCTATTGATTTGGACAGTTCTTGTGGTTTTCATGCCGAGTACACTCGCTTCTATTGCCAATGGTCTTTCATCGCCACCTATGTCCTATGATGAATTTCGGAAACGCTCTTCGCAATTTGAAGATGAACTGGATGAACTTTGGGATAAATACTACTCTTATTCGGATGACATACCTGAGGATGTGAGGGAGAAGATACGATTGGGAGGTGAGATTGTCACCAGAGATGCTGAGCAACAGGAGCGGTTACACGCGGAGCAATTAAATCAACAGATTTCTCAAATGAATCGCGCACGCGCCATCACCCGTATTTCACCTGTTGCCATTTTCCAACACCTTCTTGAGTCCTTCGCTGGAACCGGTTTTGAACGGCATTTGCAATTTTTAGACAACATTAAATCTCACGCCCAGCAATTTCGAGTATTCATTGCTGAAACCGATAAGGCAGACCCAACGAGCCTCCACGTTTTCGGTGTTCGCGAAGGTATGTCACAGAAACCTGTCAGGCCAGAGGCGATTCCCAAATTTAAAGACACACTGAGCCTCAGTCGCGATTTTAACGCTGCGATGATGGATTTATTGTTATTAGCACTGTTTTTCGTTGTGCTTTTATCCGGGGCGTATCTTGCGTTTGTGCGCGTTGAGGTATAACAGATGCTACTAACACTTATCCGCAGAGAAATACTCGATAACCTAATGACATTCCGTTTTGCTGCGGCTGTCTTTATCACCCTATTGCTGGTTGTTGCTGTTACTGCTGTACTCATCCAAGATTACGAGCGGCGTTTGGCAGACTATAACACCTCTGTGGAGACTCATCGGCAAGAACTATACAAAAGACCCGCCTATTCGCCGGGGATATCCAGATTGGATATCGATAGACCTCCCAATCCATTGAGTATATTCAATGTTGGATTAGATAAGCGACTCGGGAACGAAATTCGGGTATCTTACTGGCTTGTTCCGTCACTTTGGGATGCCGGCATGAATAGCTCAGACAATTCGTTTCTTAACATTTTCTCGTCAATTGATATTGTTTTTATTTTTGAGGTTGTCCTCAGTTTACTGGCACTTATATTTGCCTATGATGCGCTTGCGGGGGAATATGAGGCGGGCACATTACGTCTTATTTTAACGAATCCTGTCCAGCGCGGTTATATTCTACTTGCGAAATATCTCAGCGCGATGGTGTGTCTACTTATGCCTTTGCTGATGAGTCTGCTGCTCGCGATGCTTTTGCTAACGACATCCGCTTCAATTTACCTAACAACCGATGATTTCCTCTGTATCGGTGGGATTATTTTTGCCTCCGTCACTTATCTATCGGTGTTTTACCTCATCGGGCTGCTGGTTTCAGCGATGACTGGTAGGACAAGTACTGCGCTTATGCTATCCATCTTTGTTTGGGGATTTTTGGTGCTTGTCTATCCAAACGTGGTTCTTACCACAACAACTCCACAAGACCCCTCAGCAGAACGTGGGGCATCCGCTCTCAGTCAAATTAAGCAAATATGGGAGGAATTCGATAGAAAACGCAAACACTTCCTTGCTACCGACCCTGTCCCCGGAGAAGACCCAATGTTTGACATAAACAGTTCTAACGGATGGGGTGCTGGAGATGGATTCAGCGAAAATCGATTGACGTTATCCTATTACTATTGGACAGTGCTCTACTATAAAGGCGAACTCAATGCGGAATCGCTACCGCGGGTCCCACACGCGCAAAATTACTATGGTTTCCTCGGACCTCAGATCATTGATACAGCAGACCAAACGTGGCTCATCCGAAAGCAAGCACTCGATGACATTTTTGTGAAACCGGTATTCGTTGATAGAACGCTATTGAAACTTTCGCCAGTTGGAATGTACGACGCTGCAACACAGGCCTGGGCAGGCACGGATTTAAAAGGTCTCCAAGATTTTTTTGAGGCAGTTCGGCAGTACCAACGAACAGTTATTGCCTATCTACACGATGGAGATGTGTTTAAGTCTCGCTCGTGGTTTGCTCCAGACAAAACAGGCGTGGCCTGGGACACTTTGCCCCAGTTTTCTTTTCAAAGAAGTAGGATAGGCACAAATGCAAAACGAGCGTTACCAGATTTATTCTTATTGCTAACAATCAACATAGTTCTGTTTACAATAATATTTCTGATTTTCGTCAAGAGCGAAGTATAAAATGATGTGGTATATCGCAAAACGCGAACTCTATGATAATCTCAATAGTCTCAGATTTGCCCTCACAACAGTGTTGTTGTTAGGCTTGATGCTGACCAACGCCGTTGTGCATCTCCGTGAGCATCCCGCGAGAATACAGAGGCACCTCTCTTTTGTTGTAGAGGCGCGCAATATCTTAGAGGCACGTGCAGACAGTTTATATGACCTCGCACGAAAGGGACCTGGAAAACTTTACAAAAAGCCATCTCCGCTTCATTTCTGCGCAGAAGGGCGCGATACTTTTTTATCAGGAACCGTTGAGACACCCTATCACTTCTGGGACAGCAATAATCTAAGTAGTTTCTGGCGAATGCAGTATCCTGCTGTGCCCCACAATTTGACAAATATTCGTCCAGATGTCACCAAAGTGGACTGGGGGTTTATAATCGGCTATGCTTTGAGTCTCGTCGCGCTCTTGTTCACCTTCGACTCTATTTCCGGTGAACGTGAGCGAGGCACGCTGCGTTTGATGTTGGCGAATTCAATTCCACGGCATACCGTTCTTATGGGCAAGTTCTTAGGCGCGTTGATTAGTGTGAGTATCCCGTTTGGGATTGCGGTATTGATGAACCTACTGCTGATTTCCACAGCTAGAACCCTCCACCTTGGTGCAGAGGCGTGGGGACGTTTAGGTATCATCTGCTTTATTGCGATCTTGTATACGAGTCTTTTTCTGGTATTAGGTCTATTGGTATCGGCGCGTGCGCGGCAGAGTGCAGTGAGCCTCGTGATACTTTTGCTGGCGTGGGTCACCTTTGTCGTTTTTATGCCCAACATTCTTGCCTCGATCGCGAGTGGTTTTTCCTCTCCAATGTCCTCTGATGAACTTCAGGTGCGTCGAAAGCAAATCAATAATAAACTTTGGGAGGCGTACTTTCACAAAACAGGTGTATCCAAGCTGCGGGATATGCAGGTAGGAAGCCAGTTTGTTATCGAAGACAAAGCAGCGCAAGAACGTCTGATTGAAGAACGCTTAATGCAGCAGGTCGAACAAGTTCAACAGGCGCGCGCCGTTACCCGTATCTCACCGGCTGCGATTGTCCAGCAGCTTCTCGAATCCTTTGCTGGCACCGGTTTTGAGCGGCATCTGCAATTCTTGGAAAACGCCCAGCACTACGGTCGCCAATATCACGTATTCATCGTTGACACCGATAGGGGAGATCCTGAAAGCCTCCATCTGATCGGCGTTCCGGAAGGCATGTCTAAGAAACCCGTTAGTCCAGAGGCAATACCAAAATTTGAAGATACACTGAGTCTGAGCAAAGATTTCAACGCTGCAGCGATGGATTTGCTGTTGCTGACGCTATTTGTTGTGGTGCTTCTGTCGGGAGCCTATCTTGCCTTTGTGCGTGTGGAGGTATAATAGATGCTACTCACACTTATTCGCCGAGAACTCCTTGACAACCTAATGACATTCCGTTTCGCCGCAGCCGTCTTGATTATGCTCTTGCTTGTGGTTGCAAATACCGCTGTACTCATCAAAGATTATGAGCGGCGGTTGGCAGCTTACAATACTGCTCTCAAAACGCATCATCAGCAATTGCGGGAAAGAAAAACCTATTCGGGTGGAAAATTGGACGTTGCCCGTCCTCCAAATCCTTTGAGTATCTTCAATGTAGGGTTAGATAAACAGTTAGAGAGCGAAACTTGGATATCTCATAGTTATGTACCGACGCTGTGGGATGCTGATATGCTCGGGACAACGAATCCACTTCTCAACCTTTTCTCTTCGATCGATATTGTCTTTATCTTTGAGATAGTCCTGAGCCTAATAGCACTGATTTTCGCTTACGATGCCCTTGCAGGAGAACGCGAGCGCGGGACACTGCGTCTGGTTCTAACGCATTCGGTCAGTCGTGGGCAAATCCTGCTTGCGAAATACATCAGTGCGATGACATGTCTACTGGTACCGCTGCTAATGAGTCTGCTCCTTGCAATGATTTTGCTGATGACATCTACCACTATTTCCCTGAGCATTGGTGATTTTCTCCGGATTGGTGGGATTATTTTCAGTTCAATTTCATATCTGTCGGTATTCTACCTTATCGGCATGCTGATTTCAGCAGCAACCACCAGAACCGGTACCGCGCTGATGCTTGCCATGTTTGTCTGGGGATTTTCGGTGTTGGTATATCCGAATGTGGTGATTGCCGCGATTGCCCCTCCACAAACTTCGCAAGCGCGGATGGTCTCCACCTTCAATCAAATTAAACAGATATGGGAAGAACTCGATAGAGAACGAAAGCACTTCCTTGCGAATGATCCGGTTCCAGGGGAGGATCCGAGTTTTGGTATGGTACGGTCAGGTTTCGCCTATGAATACTTTTACGAGGATGCATCGGTCTTCTATTATCATTACGGTGCTGGCGCACACGTTTTGGAGCTTAATGAGGAATCCGAACCTCAGGTGCCACACGCGCAGGATTATTACCGCTTCCTTGTACCACGAAGCGTTGATGCCGCAGAGCGAACATGGCTTATCCGAAAAACAGCACTTGATACTGTCTTCGTTCAGCCAGCGATAGTTGATCGAATCCTTTTGAGGTTTTCACCCGTCGGGATGTACGATGCTGCAACGCAGGCGTGGGCAGGCACGGACCTGTCCGGACTCAGAGATTTTTTCGAGGCAGCGCGAAAGTATCGACGGACTGTGGTTGACTATTACTACGATAAAAACGCATTCGGCTCTCGGCAATGGTTTTCTGCAGACAAGGAGATGGTGGATTGGGACAATTTACCTCGGTTTTCTTTTCAGAGAAGCGATGTGAGAATAAACGTAGAACGAGCACTACCAGATTTACTCTTGTTACTAATAATGAACCTCTTGCTCTTTATAGTGATACTTCTGGTTTTCCAAAGAAGTGAAGTGTAAAGTGGCTGTCAGCTGTCAGGTCGCTGCGCTCTCAGCGGTCAGTTAAGAGACGCTTGCAAAGTTGATCGTTTAGTTCCTGCTACAAACTGCTGATTACAATTACTCATAAGGCACAACCTATCTTTGCTGAAAGCTGATTGCTGACAGCCGACAGCCGAAAAAATGATTTGGCATATCGCAAAACGCGAACTCTACGACAATCTCAATAGCCTCCGCTTTGCTTTGGCAACAGTGTTGCTTTTCGGTTTGATGCTGACCAATGCTATTGTGCATCTCCGGGAACATCCTGTGCGGATACAGAAATATCATGATGCCGTCACAGAATCGCTGAACCGCTTAAGGGCTCGAACAGATTTATATGAAATTGCGCAATGGGGTCCCGGAAATCTTTACAAAAAGCCGTCTCCACTCCATTTCTGTGCAGAGGGGGGCGATATTTTTTTGTCAGATAGAGTCAATGGCGAATTTGTCTTTTGGACCACCGATGACTTAAGGGGTTTCTGGCAGCTGTTATATCTACCCGCGACGCTCAATTCAAAAAATATTCGTCCAGACACTATCAAAGTAGATTGGGGGTTTGTGATTGGGTACGTTTTGAGCCTCATCGCGATCTTGTTCACCTTTGATTCGATCTCCGGTGAACGTGAACGCGGCACACTGCGTTTGATGTTAGCTAACTCGGTCCCACGTCATACTGTGCTACTTGGCAAGTTTTTAGGCGCCTTGATAAGTATTAGCGTCCCGTTTACGCTTTCTGTGTTGATGAACCTGTTAGTAATTTCCACGTCTAACGATGTCCAACTCAGCACCGAAGCGTGGAGCCGTTTAGGTATTATTTTTTCTATCGCGCTTCTGTACCTGTGTCTATTTCTTGCGTTAGGTCTGTTAGTATCGTCGCGTGTACAGCAAAACGCGGCGAGTCTTGTGACACTCCTGTTGATGTGGGTAACTTTTGTCGTTTTTATGCCGAGTACGCTCGCCTCCATTGCCAGCGGATTTTCAACACCGATGACTTATGATGAATTCTTTGAACGCCGGAATCAACTTCATAATGAACTCAAAGACACCTACGAGACTCGTTTGCAAAACACAGATGAGTTGTCAGCGAAAAAAATACAGTTAGGAGGCGAGTATGTCACTGACGAAGCAGCACAGCGGGAACGTTTGAGCCACGAACACTTAAACCAGGAACATGCTCAAATCCAACTGGCGCGTTCCGTCACCCGCATTTCGCCCGTTGCGATTGTCCAACACCTTCTTGAAGCGTTTGCTGGAACGGGGTTTGAACGGCACCGACAATTCGTGGAGAACGTGCAACGCTACGCCCGCGAATACCGAGAATTCGTCGGAGATATGGATAGGGCAGACCCCGACAGCCCTCATATCATTGGTGTCCGTGAAGGAATGTCACAGAAACCTATCAATCCAGAGGCAATACCGAAATTTGAAGATACACTCAGCCTCAGTCGCGATTTCAATACTGCGGCAGTGGATTTATTACTATTGGTTCTATTTTTCCTTGTTTTTTTCTCAGGCGCGTATCTCGCCTTTGTGCGCGTTGAGGTATAATAGATGCTATTCACACTTATCCGTCGAGAACTCCTCGACAATCTGATGACATTTCGATTTGCCGCAGCTGTTTTCATTACACTCTTGCTTGTCGTTGCGAATACCGTTGTACTCCTCAAGGACTATGAACAGCGACTGACGGCTTACAATACGGCTACTCAGGAAAGTTACCGGGAATTACGCGAGGAGAAAACCTATTCGTATTACCTTGGAGGGTTAGTTGCTCATCGTTCCCCGAACCCATTGAGCATTTTCAATTTGGGATTAGACAAGCGGGTAGGTAACAAAGTTAATGTATACCACGGGTTTGTGCCAACTATTTGGGATGCAAGGAAGCACGGGGCGAATAACCCGTTTCTCAACCTCTTCACTTCAATTGACATCGCGCTTGTTTTTCAAGGGGTCCTAAGTCTGCTCGCCCTGATTTTCGCTTACGATGCGCTCGCTGGTGAACGGGAACGCGGCACCTTACGCCTCGTGCTGACGCACCCCATCCGACGCGGGTCCATCCTATTTGCCAAGTACATCAGCGCGATGCTCTGTCTACTTGCGCCTTTACTAATCAGCCTTCTCCTGTCGATTATCTTGCTGACGACATCGACTGCGATTTTCTTGAATACGGATGATTTCCTTCGCATCGGTGGGATTGTCCTCACATCACTCCTTTATCTATCGCTGTTCTACCTCATCGGTATGTGCATCTCCGCGATGACGCGTCGAACCAGTACCGCACTCATGCTTTGCATGTTTGTCTGGGGATTCTTAGTCCTCGTGTATCCAAACCTGATTCTTACCGCTGTTGAAACCACCCCGCAACCGGAGACGCAAACCTCCGCCTATCATCAAATCAAACAGATGTGGGAAGAATGGGAGAGAGAACGCAAGCAGTTTCTACGCAATGATCCCGTCTTAGGTCCCTTATCGCGTAACGGCGAAAGTGGGGCATTTGACCTCAAGGGCGTTGAATACTCCTTCAGTCCGCGTGAAGACAAACCGGCAATATTACTCTATTTCCACCAAACCGGATTCTACGCCGGAAAAATTGGAGCAGAATCTGAGCCACAGGTCCCACTTGTACAGAATTATTACCGCTTCTACAATAGAGAGACTGTTAATACCGTCCAACGCACGTGGCTTGTTCGTAAACCCGCCTTAGAGGCCATCTATATCCAACCCGCAAATCTCGGTCGCACCTTACTGAAATTTTCACCCGTCGGGTTGTATGACGCGGCAACGGAAGCCTGGGCAGGCACCGATTTAGCGGGTATTCAAGACTTTTTCTACGCTGTTCAACGTTACCGACAAGCAGTCCTTGACTATTTCTATGACGAAAAGATATTTGAATCACGACAATGGTTTGCTGCCGATCAAGGCACGGCTGACTGGGACGCACTCCCGCAGTTTTCCTTTCAGAAGAGTGGTATAGACATCAATGCAAAGCGAGCGTTACCGGATTTATTCTTCCTATTGATGATTAACTTAATCCTGTTCACAATTATATTTTTGATTTTCGTCAGGAGTGAGGTGTAGGATGATTTGGCATATTACCAAACGCGAAATCTACGATAACCTCAATAGCCTCCGATTCGCTCTAACAACTGTATTGTTGCTGGCACTGATGGTAACCAATGCCGTTAGACATCTCCGAGAGCATCCGAAACATGTCCAGCGATATCGGGATGCTGTCGCCGAATCTTTGAATCACTTAACGACTCGCGCTGAGGACAGTCTTTATACACTGGCACAATACGGGCCGGGAAATTTCTACAAAAAGCCGTCTCCCCTTCACTTCTGTGCAAACGGAGGGGGTCCCCTCCTACCAGATACGATCAAAGTAGAAGAACCATACGTATTCGCGACGATGTCCGTGCCCGATTCAAATGAAGAGAAGGTGGTACTCCAAGGTGTCTGGACCCTGTCGTACCCAGATGCCAACCTCCAGAACAAGAGCGTTGGACCGGACGTTTCACAAGTGGATTGGGCGTTCATCATCGGTTACATCCTGAGTCTACTGGCACTCTTGTTCACCTTTGATGCCTTCTCCGGTGAACGCGAGCGTGGCACACTCCGATTGATGTTAGCCAATTCAATTCCCCGACACACTGTCCTTATCTGCAAATTTTTAGGGGCATTGCTCAGTATTAGTATACCGCTCACGCTTGCTGTGTTGGTAAACCTTTTGTTGATTTCGACCGCAAATACTGTTCACCTAACAACAGAAGCTTATGGACGTTTAGGTATCATTTTCTGTCTCGCCCTTCTGTATACGAGTCTCTTTCTGGCGTTAGGGTTATTAGTCTCCACGCGTGTACAACGGAGCGCGGTGAGCCTGATGATACTGCTTTTGACGTGGGTAACCTTTGTCGCTTTTATGCCGAGTACCCTCGCTTCAATTGCGAGCAGCTTTTCACCTGCCGTGTCCTTCAATAAATATTGGCAACAGCGGAATCCAGTTCAAGAGGACCTATGGGATAAATACGATGAGTGGATCTGGTCGGATGAATTGGATGACAGGACGTTAAGAGGAAAAAGCGATTTTTACACTGAAAACGCTGAAAGACGGGAACGCTGGCAGGAAGAGCAATTAAAGTACCGGAGTGCTCAGATGCACCGCGCCCGCGCCATCACCAGCATCTCACCCACTACACTTCTGCAGCACCTGATTGAAGCGTTTGCTGGTACCGGATTTGAGCGGCACCTGCAATTTGTGGAGAATACACAACACTACGCCCGACAGCTCCGTGAATTCATCGTTGACAGGGATAGAGGGGACCCTGAAAGCCGCCATATCATAAACATTCGTGAAGGCATGTCCCAGAAACCTGTCAGCCCAGAGGCGGTTCCGAAATTTGAAGATACATTCGACCTCAGTCAAGACCTCAATAACAGAGCAATAGAGATACTATTGTTGGCTTTGTTTGTTATGGTGCTTCTATCCGCAGCGTATCTCGCGTTTGTGCGGGCCGAGGTATAATAAATGTTAATGACACTTATTCGCCGAGAACTCCTTGACAATCTGATGACCTTTCGTTTCGCAGCGGTCCTGCTCATCACATTGCTGCTCGTTGTTGCGAATACTGCTGTGCTTATTCAAGATTACAAACAGCGGTTGGAGAGTTACAACGATGCCGTCAAAATGCATGATGCGCAATTACGGGAGGCGCAGACCTATTCCACGATGTACCTGTTCGTTGACCGTCCGCCGAATCCATTGAGCATTTTCAATGTCGGGTTAGATAAACGCTTAGGTAACCTTAGCGGCATCTGGCACGGATTTGTGCCGACGCTCTGGGATGCTCAGATGCACGGCACAGATAACCCATTTATCGCCTTCTTCTCTTCAATGGATATTGTGTTTGTCTTTGAGGTCGTCTTAAGTTTAATGGGATTGATATTCGCTTACGATGCGATTGCGGGGGAACGTGAGCGCGGCACGTTACGTCTCGTCCTCGCACAGCCTGTCGGACGCGGAGAGATCCTGCTTGCAAAATATATGAGTGCGATGGCGTGTCTGTTAGTTCCATTGCTATTAAGCCTACTCTTTGCGCTGTTGTTACTAACAGGTTCGATTCCATTATCAACAGCTGATTTTCTCCGCATCGCCGGGATTGTGCTTACATCGTTTGCTTATCTGTCTCTGTTCTACCTCATCGGATTGTTGATTTCTGCGACGACCCGTAGAACGGGTACGGCGTTGATGTTGGCAATGTTTATATGGGGATTTCTGATACTCTTGTACCCAAATCTGATTCGGGCAACGGTTAACCCCGGCGGTGATATTCAGGCGCGCACAAAGATCGCGAAAAATCAAATTCAACAGATTGTGGACGAATATAAGAGGGAACGACAAAAGTTCCTTGAAAGGGAGGGGGTCGTCGGAAAGGACTCTCGGTTTAATGAAGTGTTAGGAATTTACACGGATGCATACATAGATCCAGTAACCCTCTCGCCATATCTCGAAAATATGAGCGAGATTTCGGAAATTTCTCCCGACTTTGAACAGTATGTCCCGATTGCCAAGAGATACTACGCTTATGTTGAACCGTTGGTTGTCGATGCCGCAGAAAGAGCATGGTTCATCCAAAAGCAGGCACTCGATGACATTTTTGTTCGACAAGCCGAAATGGATAGAACACTGTTGAAACTTTCACCCGTGGGCATCTACGATGCCGCAACACAGGCGTGGGTAGGAACTGACTTTTTGGGTCTCAGAGATTTTTTCGACGCGGCGCGACGTTACCGGAGGATCCTAATTGACTATTTCTACGCGAAGGAGGCGTTTGCTTCACGAGAGTGGTTCATTGCTGATAAAGGTGCAGTAGACTGGAGCACACTCCCCGAGTTTAGCTTTGAGAGAAGTGATGTCCGGCTGAATGCAAAACGGGCATTGCCAGACCTATTCCTCTTATTAATATGTAACCTCGCGCTGTTTATGGGCATCGTTCTCATTTTCATCAGAAGTGAGGTGTAGGTTGATGTGGCATATTGCAAAACGTGAAATCTACGACAACCTGAATAGCCTACGTTTCGCATTAGCAACTGTTCTGCTTCTGGTATTGATGCTAACCAATGCTGTTGTGCATTTGCGTGAACATCCGGCGCGGACACAAGCATATCACAACGCTGCTGCTGATGCTATAAAGACGTTAGAGGCACGTAGCACCAGTTTATACCGCCTCGCGACTGAAGGACCTGGAGACCTCCATAAAGCACCCTCACCCCTCCGTTTCTGTGCGGAAGGCGATGAGGCATTTCTACCCAAGCATGCTATTGGGCGTAATTTCGTTCGCCACATCGCCAACGCGAGACCGGTTTGGCGAATCGGATACCCACAAGAGACACCGAATCTACGGGATATCCGGCCTGATTTCACCACTCTGGATTGGGCGTTCATCGTCGGTTATGTGCTGAGCTTTGTCGCGATTCTGTTCACTTTTGACGCAATCTCTGGTGAACTGGAACGCGGCACATTGCGGCTGACCTTGGCAAACCCAATTCCACGACACACGGTATTGATAGGCAAATTTTTAGGGGCATTCATCAGCATTAATATTCCGTTTGCAATTGCAGTGTTGATGAACCTACTCCTCATCTCTACCTCAGAGACAGTCCAACTCAATGCTGAAGCATGGAGACGTTTAGGTGTTTTGTATGGTATCGTTATCCTCTACGTCTGCCTGTTTATCGCTCTCGGTCTCCTCATCTCCGCAGTGGCGAGGGAGAGTGGTGTGAGCCTTGTGGTTCTATTGTTGATTTGGGTAAGTTTTGTAATATTTATGCCGAATACGTTAGCGTCTATTGGCAGTCGCACCTCGGTGCCGGTGGCATATATGAAATTTTGGGAGCAGCGCATCCAAATGGCGGACGAAGCGCGTGAGGTATACCAAGATAAGTATGGAGACTCACAAACTACGCCATCGGTGCGCGTGCTTGGCGAGTATGTTACCACGGAAGCAGAAGAACACGAACGTTTCAATGAGGCGTACTTGAAGCAGCAGATTAAACAGGGGAAACAGGCGCGGGCGATAACCCGCATCTCACCCACAGCAATCGTTCAACGCCTCTTTGAATCTTTTGCTAGCACTGGATTTGAACGGCATTTGCAATTTATTGAGAATGTGCAGCGGTATGCTCGTGAATACCGCGAATTCGTCATTGATACCGATAGAGCAGACCCGGAGAGTCTTCACGTTATCGGAATTCAAGAAGGGATGTCGCAGAAACCTGTCAGTCCAGAAGCGATCCCTAAATTTAAGGATACGCTCAACCTAAGCAAAGACTTCAACACCGCAGCAATGGATTTACTGCTGTTGGTGCTATTTCTGGCGGTCCTGATGTCGGGTGTGTATCTCGTTTTTGTGCAGCTTGAGATTTAAGGTCTGTACAGATTTCACGTTGGAATACAACACAGGTCTATTAAACAAAGAACAGAGGCATGGAAAAGTTAGTTTGACAAATCAAGGCGAAACATGTTATCTTTTAATGCAGGTCTCATGAGATTCTCTGTTTCTGTGGACATATACGGATGAAAACAGGGAAACTTGCAAAATCTGACGCTTACGTAAGTTCTGAGGAGAGTATCCCAATGCTACAGATTGAAATTCACTCACCTACTCTTAAAAAAGAGGTCGATGCTCTGATTGGTGCGGGACTCTATCCTGACCCTCACACCTTAATCGTTGAAGCCCTCGAGAACCTGGTCCGCGAAAAAAAGAAATCTCACCTTGATGCTTCAATCCAACTCTATCAAGCGGGAGAAGTGACACTTGCGAGAGCCTCGGAACTAGCTGGGCTGCACCGTTTTGAGTTTGAAGAGGTTTTAAAAACGAGAGGCATTTTGAAAATTGTTGAGGTTGGGTCAGTAGAGGAATTGAAGGAGGGCGTTTCGCTTATCAAAAGCTTTCACAGAGAAAAGAGTAAGACAAAGGAATAGTAAACCTTGGTCTTTATTGATACCGACATCCTCTCAATTTTCGCCAAGATTCAGCGTTTACCACTGCTGTTCGCAGTTTTTGATCAAGATGTACTTATGAACCCGGTAAACGCAGTGGGCAACCCTGCATTCGGGGCATGCGGATTACCGTTTACGATATTTTTGAATATCTTGCATCCGGTATGACAGTAGCGGAAATTCTTGACGATTTTCCGTATTTAACTGAAACGGACATTCTCGCCTGTTTTGCCCATGCTGCCAATCCGAACCGATAATCAGAATGCTTTTATGGCAACGGTTCGCCCTCGTTGGCTGTCAGTTCCGCATAAAGTCCCTGCAGTCGGGTCGTCACAGGACCAACGTCCTTGCTCCCAATTTTCCTACCATCAACTTCTAAGACCGGACTCAACTCACCCACAGTTCCCGTCGTGAAGACTTCATCCGCTGTGTAGACTTCAACTAACGAAACATTCCGCTCTGTCAAGGGAATACCAGCGTCGCGAGCGATTTGGATGACCGTTCCCCGTGTAATCCCTGGTAGGCAGCTATCGGCGTGTGGTGTCAGGACATGCCCACGTTTTATGATAAAAATATTCGTCGCATTCGTCTCTGAAACATACCCGTGGATGTCGAGCATAATCGCATCATCCACGCCAGCGACGTTTGCTTCAATTTTGGCAAGGATGTTGTTAATCAGGTTGTTATGATGGATTTTAGAATCAACACACTGGGGTGGGTTCCGTCGGATTGCTGAGGTAATCAGGCGGACACCGCTGCTGGCGTAGATGGGCGGCTTCCACTCCGCTATTACGATTAAAGTCGTGCCGTACTGATTGACGCGGGCATCCATACTCGACGTGACCTTTTTCCCGCGGCTGAGCGTTAGACGGATATGCACACCGTCCCGCATCCCGTTGGCTTCGAGTGTTTCAAAAATCGCCTTTTTAATTTCATCGCGTGTCGGAATGCCAGCGAATGCCATAGCATGTGCAGAATCCATGAGTCGGTCGAGATGTGCCTCCAACGCGAAGATTTTTCCGTTATAGACACGTAAGCCTTCCCATACGCCGTCTCCGCCTTGAACAAGGCTGTCGAATACGGAGATTTTTGCATCTTCGCGGGGTAGGAGTTCACCGTTGACGTGGATTAATATATTTTCGTTTCTTGCATCAGGTAACTTAGGTTCCATATTTTCTCCATTTTAATAGTTATCAGTCATCGGTTGTCAGTTGTTGGTTAAGACCTGTAGCAGTTGCCTGTTGCTTTCTGCCACGAGGTTCTCTTTCTGACTGCTGACTACTGATAGCCGACAGCCATTCTACCATGTATCCCGCACACTTACACCTTCGTCAGCGAGATAGGTTTTGATGTTTTCGATTGTGAATTCGCCATAGTGTGTGATAGAGGCGACGATCGCAGCATCGGCGTTGCTTTCGACAAAGACATCCCGTAAGTGCTGTGGGTTTCCTGCGCCGCCGGAGGCAATAACAGGCACTGAGACTAAATCTGCAATAGCACCGGTTAATTCGAGTTCATATCCCGCCTTCGTGCCATCTGCATCGATGCTATTAACAACGATTTCACCGGCACCCAAATCAACACCCCTTGCTGACCACTCCAAGGCATCCCAACCGACCGGTGTCCGTCCACCGTCTATGTAAATTTCATAACCGCTCGGAATCTGTTCACTTTCCCGAACGCGTTTCACCTGCATGCTCAGCACAACACATTGGCTTCCAAACGCTCGCGCGCCTTCGGCGATGATATCGGGATTCCGCACGGCACCGGAATCTATACTCACCTTTTCTGCGCCCGCAAGTAGAACACGACGCATGTCCTCGAGCGTCCGCAACCCACCACCGACAGAAAAAGGAATAAAAATCTCAGCGGCGACAGCAGAGACGACATCAATCATTATATCGCGGCGTTCATTGCTGGCTGTGATGTCGTAAAAGACGAGTTCATCGGCACCGCCTTCGTAATAGAACCGCGCCATCTCAACGGGGTCGCCGACATCGACATTGCCCTGAAAGGCGACACCCTTCGTGACTTTTCCGGCACGGACATCTAAACATGGAATTATCCGTTTTGTTAGCATTTTTTAACTATGTACTCCTGGGCGGCGTTTCCGTTGTCAACGCCGATGAAAAATTAATAAGAAGCCTGCTCTGGGTTATGAATTGTTTTTTATTAATTGAAATACTGCAAGGACAACGGACGCAGCAGCTCAGACTCAATAGTTTAAAAAAGTCGTTGCTTAAATATATTCAAAATATCGTCGAATTCTGCCACTCTCAGGAGTTTATACATTCCCGCGAGGACAATGAGACTTAACCCTATTGGTGCAAATACGCCGATTAGACGCGGCGCAACGCCCTCCGTACCGAGCCAATCGCCTTCAATAACTCCATTTGCCAACCAGCAGACAAACCCCATCACTACGGAGGCGATTAAGATTTTAAGCGTCAGTGGGATGATGCCCTTTAGTCCCAACCGTCCGACCTTTCGGCGGAGCAGTAGCAGTAGCATAGCACAATTCAGCGTCACGGTCAAAACCGTTGAAAACACTACGGCGCGGGGGTCCAAAAAGAGTTCGCGGTAGATAAAGAGATAGTTTAGATAGATGTTGAAGACAACGGCACAGATACTGACGATAACAGGTGCGCGAATATCTTTGTAGGCGTAAAATCCGTCCGTAACGATCTTGAGCGCCGAAAACCCACACAAGCCGAACGCATAGACGAACAGGACCCCAGCGGTTCCAACAGTGTCCGATACGCCAGTCTCTCCGCGTTCATACAGGAATCGGCAGATGGGTGCCGATAGGACCATCAACCCAACTGCAGCGGGGACTGTTAGCATAAGCATCAGACGGAGGGCGTAAGAGAGAGAGTTGCGGAAATTCTCTGTCTCTCCGGTTGTTGCGAACTTGGCAAGCTGCGGAAGTGCGACTGTTGAAATCGCCACACCGAACAGTCCTATCGGGAGATGCACAACGCGGTAGGCACGGCTAATCCATGTTAACCAAGCAGATCCTGATGTAATAAAGAACGTATTCGTAAATTGGTTCACCTGCACGACAGCGACCCCTAATACAGCAGGTCCAACCAGACGAATAACTTGAAGCACCCTCGGATCGCGTAGACTCAGCAGCGGACGGTATCGAAAGCCGACGCGATACATAGACGGCACCTGAATTGCGAATTGGGCGCTCCCACCAACGAACACACCGATAGCCATTCCCGTTACAGGATGCATCCCAGCCATTGGAAATAAATAGTAACCACCTACACCGATAACGAGCGAACTGATGTTAAAGAACGAGGACGCACATGCTGGAATGCCGAACTTCCCTTTGCTGTTCAACAGTCCCATCGCAATCGCCGCCAACGAAACAAAGAGAAGGTAGGGAAACATCAATTGAGTGAGATAGATTGTTAATTCAACTTTGGTATCAAACCCGTAGTGGGCAGTGGCATCTAACCTTTTGTCAAAATCCTCGCGCGCCAAGACATCAACAATAGTAGGTGCGAAAGCGATGCCGAGGATCGCGATACCTGTCAGGACGAGAAACGTTAAATTAAAGACACGGTTTGCGAGATTCCACGCTGCCTGCTCTCCATCCTCAGCCTCTGTGGCGAGGAATGTCGTAATAAACGCTTTACTCAAAATGCCTTCGCCAAACAGGTCCCGCAAAAAGTTTGGAATACGAAACGCCAAATAAAAAGCGTCGCCACTGAGGTTCGACCGGAAATAGTATGCGATCGCTGCTTCGCGTGCGAGTCCTAATAGCCGCGACCCCATCACGGCGATACTGACAATTCCAGCGGCACGGGTGACGCTTTGATTCTGATTGTCTACGGATTTTGTTTCGTTTTCCATCTTTTCATGGTTATTGGTTGTCAGTTTCCAGTTGTTGGTTAAGCGTGTGGCGGTCCCGAGCATCGGTAACTGCCATAGACTACTCTTATCCGAAAACTGATTAACGAAAGTGAACGTAGCGAACTACCGACAATCGTTTGCCATTTCCACTGAGAGCAGCATATTAAAATAAAACTTTCCTTGACATCGCTCTTAATTTAGTGTAAATTTTAGGACGTTGCCAATACAAATTTGATATACACAAGGAGAAACACAGATGCAGGAAAAACGATATTTCACGCTCGAAGAAGCAAACGAATGTATTCCTGAATTAGTTGATGAGATTTCACAGTTAAGAGCCATAAGAAACCTACTTGCAGGACTGCACGCAGAAATCACGCCCCTCTTGGAGGTGGTCTCTTCTAACGGCGGCAGTAAGCACACTCCCGCGCTCCTTAAAGCGACTGCCGACTTTAAGGAAATTTTGGAACGGATTGCGGCGCGCGGCTGCCACCTGAAAGGACTTGACCCTGGATTGGTCGATTTCCCACACCTCCGTGAGGGTAGGGAGGTCTATCTCTGTTGGCGGATCAATGAAAATAAGATCCGTTACTGGCACGAAATCGAGGACGGGTTTGACGGACGACAGCGGTTGTAGTAGGCTATTCGCTATTCGCTGTTCGCTCATTGCTTAAAAAAATGATGTGTCGGTCCGTGCCCGTGTCCGATATCCAGCGCGTGTTGAATAGCACCGGTAATATATGCCTTCGCTGTTCCAATAGCGTCTCTCAAATCTTTGCCGTGTGCGAGTTGCGTCGCGATTGCCGCTGAGTAGGTGCAACCCGTGCCGTGCGTGTTTTCGGTTTCAACCCATTCTGCCTCAAAAAAATCCCAGTCCCCGTTGCAATAAAGCACATCAATCGCACTGTTAGCCGTAAGATGCCCACCTTTAACGAGAACAGCGTGACAACCGAGTTCAGCGATTACTTTTGCAGCATTTTTTGCCTCATCCGCGTTTCGGATGTCCTGCTGTGCGAGCAACTCTGCCTCGTAAATATTCGGTGTAATCAGCGTCGCAAGTGGAATCAACGCCGTTTTGAGGCTCTCAATCGCCTCCTCTTTCAAGAGTGAGAATTTGCTTTTGGAGATCATCACGGGGTCCACGACGAGGGTTGGTGGCGTATATTCTTTCAACTTCCGCGTAACCGCTTCAACAATAGCTGATGAAGAGAGCATTCCGGTTTTGACGCTGGCTACGTCGAAATCTGTGAAGACGGCATCCAACTGCGCTTCAATCAGCGAGATAGGCAGATCAAACGCCTCGGTCACTGCCACTGTATTTTGTGCTGTAACGGAGGTGATTACGGACATGGCATAACCGCCGTTGGCTGAGATCGCCTTTATATCTGCCTGTATACCGGCACCGCCACCTGAATCTGAGCCTGCAATTGTTAAAATCTGTTTCATTTTTTTAACTATTAAATCTGGTCACCGTTCCACAATGTAAAGCTAAGACAAATTGTTCGCTGATCACTCACAATTTCGTTTCACAAATCAACGGTATGAATGCCGTATGGCATTCCCCGGGTTTTCGGTTAATTCCAACCGGCATTGGATTATGAAAGTTCTTAGCGATCTGACACTTGCAAAGACAACGGGCGCAGCAACTCAGATTCGGTCGTAAAAAAACGTTTCGTCTGTTTTCCTGCGTTTTTGGGAGCCATAACGCCTGACATCACAGCAACGCCGAAGGCTCCTGCTGATAGACACTCAGAAGCACGCGCCGGTGTAATACCTCCCAGAGCAAAGACAGGTAATTTAACGCGCCCTACCAACTTTGTGAGATTTTCCACACCGACTGCGGGACCATAACCGGGTTTGCTTGCCGTCAAATAGATAGGGCTATAGGTTAAAAAATCAGCCCCTTCTGTCTCTCGTTTTCCTGCTTCCGCAAAGGTATGCACCGAGCATCCGATAGAGAAATCGGCACCCATTTGTGTCTTCACCGAACTCACGGATGCTGCATTTGCTGGAAGATGAACGCCTGCGGCACCGACGGTGGCTGCGACGCGTATATCTGTATTGACGAAAAGTTTTGCTTTGTAGTTTCGACACAAGTCAGCAATTGGTTGCGCTAAGCGCATCAATTCATCGCTGTTTAAATCTTTTTCGCGCAATTGGATGACGGTAACCCCTGCATCCAGCAATTCGGAGATCACCTCAATCAGTGGGGTGGGCGCGCATCTGTGTCTGTCTGTAATGACGTATAACCTAAAATCGATCATTCTTTTTTTAGACGTGCCGCAAACGCACCGTCAACGCCGTGTTGATGTGGAAAGGTCTGTAGGAAGCCTTGTGTTGTTATTGCGCTCGAAGGAATATCTGGCAGAAAGCGTCGGGCATCTTCGACGCTATACATCGGGAAGTCGGTCAAAAATCGCTGAACAACCTCCTCGTTTTCCATCGGTTCTATGCTACAGGTGCTGTAAACGAGGATGCCTCCCGGTTTGATGTGTTGTGCGGCGTTCTTCAACAAGTTATATTGCATCTCACTAAGAGCACGAATTTGATCAAAGGTCTTGTTCCACCGAATGTCGGGATGTCGTCGGAGCGTGCCGAACCCGGAACACGGCGCATCAATAAGCACAGCATCCGCAGTTTTAATGAACCCAATATCTTCTTTTAGTACGTCCGTCACCCGTGTTTCAACGTTGTTGGCACCGACACGCCGACAGTTCTTTTGTAACAAGGCTATTTTTTCTGCGGACACATCCACGGCGAGAAGTTTTCCGGCATTTCCCATGAGATGCGCGAGGTGTGTTGTCTTGCCACCCGGTGCAGCACAGAGGTCTACAATGAACTGAGCGTTTTCTGGTGAAAGAAGATACGGGACCAACATCGCGCTTTCGTCTTGGACATAGATATCCTCGCGACGGAGGATATCCTTCAACGTCTGGTCGCCAGTAGCATCAAAAGCAGTGATGGCACGGTTTTCGAGTACCAAGCCGTCGGGAACAATTTTGGAGACCTTTGCGGCAATGCCGTTCGTTTCTAAAGATTGACAAACTTCTTCGCGTTGTGTCAGGAGGGAATTTACGCGGAACGCGAGCGGTGCGATCTGGTTGCTCGCGCGACAGAACGCTAATGTCCACGAAACGCCGCGGGTCTGCAGCCACCGCTTTACCAACCACGTCGGATAGGACAATGAAATCGCAATATGTTCGATCGGGTTTGCATCGAGTGGTGGGTAAGCTAATGTTCTGCCTTTGCGTTGTACGGAACGAAGAACGGCATTTATAAAACCTGCGGTCTTTCGTCCGCGAGCAGATTTGCGGAGGTGAGAAGTGGCGAGTTGGACGGTTTCATAAATCGCTGCGTGTGCGGGTATCCCATCAAGGTGTAGGAGTTGAAATGCGCCGAGTCGCAGGATATTACGGTGCCGAGCGTCTAACTGAAATCGGGGATTGATAAACTGATTCAGAACCCAATCAAGTTGCCGCTGCCACCGGATAACGCCGTAGACAAGTCCGTTTACCAGCCGCCGTTCCCGCCCGTCAATTGTATAACGTCCAAAGGCACTGTCAACAACAGAAGCTATGGAGGCACTGGTGTGTGAGAGGGTTAGCAGACACTCTAAGGCGACTTTGCGAGCATTCATATAGCGGTTAGCGATTAGTTGTTGGTAGTTGGTTGCTGGTAGTTGGTGTTAGCGTTGTGGGAGGTCCGATAACCCTTAACTATCAACCATTAACTAACTATCCACCAACTCCTAACTACGCAGTTGCCATTAGTAGGTGCAACTTACGGATGAGTCTGGACTTTTGACGATTTGCTGTCCCTTTTTTGATAACGCCTTTACCGGCGGCTCTATCCAAGAGGCTTACGGTGTTCCTGCACAGTTCCTGTGCGGTTTCAACATTGCCTTCATCCAGAGCGGTCTCCGTCTGTTTAAGCATCGTCCGTAGTGTTGCTTTGCGATGTCGGTTGCGTATGCGTTTCTTTTCGTCCGCACGCGCATGTTTCTTTGCAGATTGTCTATGCAAAACTGATACTCCTTTTGAGAACTTATCGCCTCGGCAATATCGCAAACAACCGAGGTGTAAAATGTCTTTTACAATGCGTATCTTTAATGATACCACAAAATATGGGGTTTGTCTACTTTTTTTCATTGGCTGTCAGCCATCAGTGATCAGCAGTCAGCAGAGCGACTTAATGGTTTGTGGGAACCTCACCAGCAGAGGTGGAACGTTAATGCCTTATCCTCTTCTGAAATCTCCGTTGATTTCTCAGCCAAAAAGCGGTAAAATAGTTAGAAATTAAAAGGAGATTACTTTGATGAAATTGCTACTGCCTTTGTTAGTTTTTACACTCGGCATCGGAGTCCACGCCGCTGTAGCGGCACCTTCAGATGCACCCGACACACCCCCATGGAAACCCATAGGAAAATACACACACCCCGACATCCAAGAAAGTTCCGGCATTGTTACAAGCCAGCAGTTTGAAGGTGTCTATTGGACCCTCAATGACTCTGGCAATCCTGCGACACTTTACGCGACAAAAATAGATGGTGAATTAATCCAAGAGATCGCTGTGCAGGGTTCAAAAAACTTCGACTGGGAAGCCCTCGGTATCGACTCAGAAAACCGACTCTGGATCGGTGAAATCGGCAATAATAGTAGATTACGACAAGATTTGAAGGTGGTCGTTGTTGCAGAACCCGACCCGTTCAAAGATACAGAAGTGGAGGTCATCGCAAGTTATCCGTATCGGTATCCCAATGAGAATGTGGATGCGGAAGGACTCTTTATTGGGGGAGGCACTCCTTATATCGTCTCTAAGGAACGAGAACGCGCTGTGCTTTACCGGTTTCCAACCCTCGAACCCGACGTAAAACAGGTCTTAGTGCATGTCGGTGAATTCACTGGGGCGAAACTCGTGACAGGTGCGGGATTGTCCGAAGACGGGACGCGGCTTGCTGTCTGCACTTACGACGCGCTCTGGGTATATCAGGGTACATTGGATAATTTAGCGCAGATGATTCAAGGCGCACCGCGACACTTATCGCACGATTTTAGCGGGGAAGCTGTCTGCTTTGACGGCTACGATCTTGTCCTAACAAACGAGGGGCGCGACCTCTATCGGCTGCCACAATTTTGGTATGAGAAAGCGTTACCGCTGCCTCCTAAAGACACACAATCAATAGCCTTGGGCCAGGGAAAAGAATATAGTTTAGAGGCTGAGATAGAAACGTACCGCGCAGCAGGCATAGATATAGGTGGAAGTCATGTCGCATTGACACCGAAAACCGCCGGAGAGATAGGAACTTTAACGATTCCAATTGAAGTGTCTCACGGAAATGCTTATGAAATCAGTGCTGTTTTAACGCGTGGACCGGAATACGCGCAGGTCGAACTATCGGCAAACGACACTGTGGTCGGGACACCCTACGACTGCTATGCTGCTGAACCGATCGCTGGGACATTGGTTTCGTTTGGAACTGCTCCCCTGAACGCAGGGACAAACCAAATCGTGTTTAGCATCGTCGGAAAGGCAGATGAGGCGACAGGCTATAAAATCGGTATCGATTCCTATCAGGTCCTGCACGCTTCACCGCTTGTTAAACATTACATGATATTGGGTCCGTTTCCCAAGACAGATGTTGAGACGATTGACAACACGCTGACTCCCGGAAGTCGATTGGATCTGAAGGCAGCTTACACAGATATGCATGGCAGAGCGATCCAGTGGCGGGAAGCAGCTGCAGTGGGAGACGGTTTCCTCAATTTAGGGACAAATCTTGGTTTTGAGTCGTCAGCCGTCGGATACGCGCTGGTATACGTCTACGCACCGGAAGCAACGGATTCTGTGTTATTGCTCGGGAGTGATGATGGTGCGACTGTGTGGTTGAACGGTTCTGAAATCTACCGAATCGACACTAACCGTCCTCCGATACCGGACGAAGATGCCGTTCCGTGTCGGCTCAATGCGGGGTGGAACGAGGTTTTGTGTAAGATTAGTCAAGAGGGTTGGGGTTGGGGACTCTACTTACGGTTTACGGATGTAGCTGGGGTTCTTAAGTATAGCATCCGACCAGAAGAATAATAGCAAATAGTGCTACTATGTGCAAGTCTACTTGCATATAGTAGCGTTTTTCTGCTGCATCGCGTGGGCAAACGGATGATGTCTTTGGCGAGGTTAGGAAACCTCGCCAGTAAAGATAGATGTTTTAAACCTTTTCGACGCTTAAGGTTGCGGGTTCACCGTTGAGTTTCTGTGCAACCGTGAAGGCGTTTCCACTCGGAGTCTCGACAACGGTTGTTGTCAGTGTCTCTTGCAAAATGTAATCCCGATGCACCTCAAACGCTTCCTCAACAAGCGATGACGGCGTTTCAAGGCTGAATTTAATCCGGTCTGAGACGTTGAAATTGGCATCTTTGCGCATATTCTGGATTTTGTTGACGAGTTCGCGCGCTAAGCCTTCAAGCGTCAATTCGTGCGTCAGTTCCGTTGACAGCGCGACGAATTTCCGCGCGTCTACCTCCACAAAGAAACCCTCTCGATTCTGTGTCTGCACGTCGATGTCTGACTGCTCAAGGGTATACGTCTCTCCCGATGCCTCAATCTGTAAACTGCCAGTGGCTTCCAGTTCCGTCTTCAGTTGCATCGTATCTGCGGTAGCGAGTGCCTTTGCGATGGCTTGCACGCCTTTGCCGTATTTCGGTCCCAACACCCTGAAGTTCGGCTTGAGCGTTACCTGTGAGAATGCGTCCAGATTTTCTACGAAGGCAATAGCCTTGACATTGAGTTCATCGTGGATGAGTTCTGACAAACGGTTAACAGTCTCTTTTTCTCCATCAGAAAGTCCGCCAAGCGTGAACTCAGCAAGTGGTTGACGCGTTTTAATGCCTGACTTGTTCCGTGCCGCATGCCCCATGCTGATGACCTCGCGTGTGAACGCCATATCGGTTTCGAGTTGGGTATCCTTCAGCGAGGCATCTGCAACCGGGTATTCCGCAAGGTGAACACTCAGTGGTGCGTCAGGATCAAGCGAGCAGACGAGGTTTCGGTAGAGTTCGTCCGACAGAAACGGCGTAAACGGCGCAGCGAGTTTGGCAACGGTTACAAGCACTTCATAAAGTGTTGCGTAAGCAGCCTGCTTGTCGGGTCCGGCTTCCGCACCCCAGAAACGGTCGCGGGAACGACGGACGTACCAGTTACTGAGGTCGTCCACAAACGCCTCAATGGCGCGCGGTGCGTTTGTGAGATGGTAATTCTCCATGTTATTGCGCACACTGTCAATGAGGGTATGGAGGCGTGATAAGATCCATCTATCAACAGTAGCACGTTCTGCAACAGGTGGTGCACCTTTCAGGACATCAATCTGCTCTAAGTTAGCATACATAACGAAGAAACTGTAGACATTGTGAAGGGTTCCCATGAACTTCTTCAAGGCTTCGTCAATGCCTTCCATTTTGAAAGTGCGTGGTGTCCACGGTGTGGTTGCGGTGAACATGTACCAGCGCAGTGCATCTGCGCCTTGCTTGTCAAGGATTGTCCACGGATCTACTGTGTTCCCTCGGCTTTTACTCATTTTTTGGCCGTCGGGTCCCATGATGAGTTCAAGGCAGAGGCAGTTCTTGTAAGCGGGTTTATCGTAGAGGAGTGTGCCGGTTGCCAAAAGACTATAGAACCAACCACGGGTCTGATCGATGGCTTCGGAGATGAAATCAGCAGGGTACGTTTGTTCGAGCATTTCCTTGTTTTCAAATGGATAGTGCCATTGTGCTGTGTGTGCACATCCAGAATCGAACCAGCAGTCAATTACATCTTGCACGCGATGCATTGTGCCGCTGCACTTGTTACAAGCGAGGACAACGTCGTCTACATACGGACGGTGGAGTTCAACATCGTCTGGAACGTCGGTGCCGAGTTCTTTCAGCTCGGCGATACTACCGACGCAGTGCTGATGCCCACAGTCCTTGCAGACCCAAACGGGTAAGGGTGTTCCCCAATAACGCTCACGACTCAATCCCCAGTCAATGTTGTTCTCCAACCAGTTGCCGAACCGTCCGTCCTTGAGGTGTTCTGGATACCAGTTGATTTGCTGGTTGTGCTTGAGCATCTGTTCTCGGAGGGCGGTCGTCCGGACGAACCATGATTCACGTGCATAGTAAAGCAGTGGGTTATCACACCGCCAACAGAAGGGGTATTGGTGGGTATATTCGGTAGCCTTAAATAATAAGCCGCGTCCTTCTAAGTTCTGAATGATTTTCGGATCAGCGTCTTTGACGTATTCACCTGCCCAGGGTTCTTTAACTTTTGGGACGAATCTACCGTCGGTCCCGACTAATTGCACGAATGGCATGTTGTGCTTCTGTCCGATTTCAAAATCATCTTGTCCGAAAGCGGGTGCGATATGGACCAAGCCGCTCCCCTCTGTCGTCGTGACGAAATCGGCTGTGACGATGTAGTGGGATTTTTCTGGGTGCTGTCCACTGTCAAACAACGGTTCGTATTCCCAGTTGCGGAGGTCTTTGCCTTTATAGTTCTCAACGATTTGTGGAGATTCATCTTCAAATAGACTCGGCAGACACTCCTTTGCGAGGATGAGGCGTTGCCCATTATGCTCAACGGCGACGTAATCGTAGTCCTCACCGACAGCGACGGCAACGTTAGAGGGCAACGTCCACGGTGTCGTCGTCCAGACGAGTAGATAGGTACTCTCCTGATTTCTTAACGGGAAACGTACAAAGATTGATGGGTCGGCGACCTCTTGATAGCCGAGTGCGACTTCGTGGCTTGCTAAGGTCGTCCCGCACCGATAGCAGTAGGGTTGCACCTTGTGTCCCTGATAGAGCAGTTCCTTATCCCACGCCTGCCGGAGGACCCACCAGATGCTTTCGATGTAGTCGTTTGACAGCGTGATATAGGCATCGTCAAGGTTGAGCCAGTATCCGATGCGCTCCGTCATCTGTCGCCAATCCTGTTCGTATTGGAAGACGTTTTCTTTACATTTTTCGATGAAGTTCTGAACGCCGTAAGCCTCCAATTCGGCTTTGTTTCTAATATTGAGTTGTTTTTCGACCTGATATTCAACCGGGAGTCCGTGTGTGTCCCAGCCTGCTTTCCTGTGAACGTAGTGTCCGGTCATTGTTTTGTAGCGGCAAACGGCATCCTTCATGACGCGTGCGAGGACGTGATGTACGCCGGGGGGTGCATTCGCAAACGGGGGTCCCTCTAAGAATACGAAAGGCGGTGCATCTTTGCGGACCTCCATGCTTCTCTGAAAGATGTCGTTTTCACGCCAAAACGCCAAGGTCTGTTTTTCTTTTTCAGCAAACGTGAATTGTGGTGATACCTCTTCAAACATAGGAAATTCCTCTTGCTCTTGTGGAAGATTGGAAACACGTCTCTTCCATCCATACTTCCTGCTATCTGGAAGCGTGGAAGAATGGCATTAAGTGCCTTCCAGACCTCCTGACGTATTTTCAAAAAAAAAACACCCACACCGAAATTGTCCGTTTCAGTGATGGGCGTCCAAATAAAAACTGCGTATCTGCCTGTGATTAGCCCACCACAGTCCGACGGATAGCAATAATAATGGATATAGCGCGCGAACCCACGACAGCACGCAGGCTATCTTGATATAGGGCTTTGGAGCGCAGAGGTTTTCTATATTGCGACATCAGTGTAGTAAGCGATTTTTGGTCCATGTTTTGTTGGCACGATGTAATATTGTTGTAAACGTGTACTTATTAAGTATAATACAACATTCTACGCGGGATGTCAAATATTTTTTTTGTTACCTAAGAAAGAGCGAGGTTAGGAAACCTCGCCAGCGAGGGGCGGGACGTATGTATTTATTTTTAGGATCTACCATAGTTTTAAGGAATTATTGGGTTTCGCGTCTCTTTTCGAGGATCCGGTGCGGTTAGGAAACCGCACCTACCGAGTCTGGGATTCAAAAATGCCGCGTCATTTCCAGACTCCAAAACCGGGGTTCGTTGACGTAACCCGTCAGATTGTTGAAATCAATGCCGCCGGTAGGAGATGTATCGTTGAGGATGTTGCGTCCGATAAGTGCTACCTCTATGTCAGCATAAGGCAATAGACAGGCGAGACGAACCCCGCCTTGCAAGAGCAAGTCATCGGCAAATTCTACAGATTCGTAGAGAAAGAATCGGACTCGGCTGCGATATGCCCAGTCCGTGGATGCAATAAGACGTGTGCCTCCGGGTAGGTTGAGGACGTAGTGAAGCGTTACATCTGCAATCCAACCGGGTGCTTGGGGTAGACTGTTGCCATTAATGGAGAAAGTTCCTTCAGCAGCGGCGCGCGGATCCAGCACTGTACACGGCGCACCACAGCCTTGTATCGCTAAATTCGGATCGTCAATACGCGTCTGGTTGTAACTGAGTCCTGCTGAAATCTCCAGTGATGTAGTTGGTGCAAAACTCAATTCTGCCTCAACACCGCGTCCAATAGTGCCTTCGGCGTTCACTAACCGATTGAAGTTTGCCTCGCCACCGACTGCGGTGAGCTGCTGATCCTGCATAAGATATTGGAACGCACCCATATTCAGGTGTAACCGTTGCTGCCATAGACGCAACTTCGTGCCGCCTTCAATGGAGAGAATAGTCTCTGTATCCGCCACCGTGACGGTATCGCCAAACAGCAAACGTCCCTGAATACTGGGGGCGCGGAATCCGCGTGCGGTGCGCAGATAGGTCTGGACGTTAGGTGAAATGCTATAGCGGAGACTCAGATCCCCACTCCACACTGTGTCTTGCGGGTTCTGATGGATGGGACCGAGTGGACCTGCTCCAATCGGTGATTTGTCTCGCCATGCTGTATAGTCTTTCGCATCGTGAGAGAGTCGCAAGCCAGCAGCCAATTCCAAATCCTCAAGCCATTGGAAGGTCATCGCTCCAAACGCCGCCTGTGCTGTAGCCGTTTGTTCTTGGCGTACCGATCCGTCCAAAGTGCCGCCTGCCAACGTATTGTAGTTGAAATCCTCCATCTCTACAAACTCATGAAAATAGTAGATCCCGAACTGATAGACGAGACGACGTGCTGCTGGACTCATGAAGCGGACTTCTTGGCTAAACTGGCGGAGTGCGGGAATACCGGATGCGGTTTCAGAGGGAAAGGGAATCTCGCCGGGACCGCTCGGTGGACTGAATACAGCACCGTAACCACCGTCTATGTCCCCGCGTGAGAAGTTAGTGAGTCGTTCCAATCCTGTGAGCGAAATTAGTTGGAAGTTTCCGATATCGTAGCGAACTTCAGCAGTCGAACCTTGTGTTCTCAGGGTTTGTTCATTGCGTCCGTCGTGTGCGATGCGGTCGCGGGTGAAATCTTGAACCAGTCCGGTTTCACCTTTTGACAAGATATTGGCGCGAAACAGGCGCGCCGTGCCGTCAAGATCGCGGGCATGGAACTTGAGCCACGCTTCGAGTTCGGGCATCGGGGTCCAGAGCAGCTGGAACCGTCCAGCCAAGTCCCGATGTCCTCCGAGGGCATTGTCTTCACCGGTGTGCTCATTATCGACCCAGTCGTTCCGCCACTGCGCAAGAAGTGAAAGTCTTGCGGAGAGAACGGACGGAACGAGTGGACCCGACACCGCCCCCTCAAAATTACTGGTGTTGAACTGCCCGTAGCTCAGTCGTCCGTATCCGTCTAACGTCTGCGTCGGACGCGCCGATTCAAATTTTACAGTACCCGCGGGTGTATTGCGTCCGAACAGTGTTCCTTGTGGACCCCGTAGCACCTCTATCCGATCCAAATCAAAAGCAGGAAAGCCTTTTAACAGGGCGTTTTCAAGAACAACCCCGTCGTAAAGGATTGACACGGGTTGTGAAGCGTTAAGGTCAAAGTCATTGTTCCCAAGACCGCGAATGAAAAAGCGTGGAAAGATGCGTCCGAATGAGGATTCTATTTGTAAACTGGGGGTGCGGTTGGACAAAAAACGGACATCCATACCGGACGAGCGCAAAATATCGGATTTCTCGCCTCGGATTGTGGAAACGGAGAGCGAGACTTCAAAAGACCGCTGTTCACGCTTGCGGGCGGTAACGACGACCTCTTCCAGCCTAATAACATCTTCAGTCTCCTCATCGGCGACGACGGTTAGAGATATAGATAGTATTGCCAAGAAAACGAAAACACAAAGTTGTTTACCAAAATTCATATTGCCTCTCAGATCAGATGTGATAATGTGTGATAATGAAAGCCCTATACCTAATGAACAACTAATATTGTAACATATTGGTATCTGAAAAGCAATTTTGGTCTGGCAGGGAGATAATGTTCTCGGAAATATAGGCGTGAATACAGTTTTAACTTAACGATATATTTTTTAGAAATTCCCCTTAAAAATGTTACACTGGTGTAACATTTGGTGTGTGGCGTGTAACGTTAGAGAACTTAGTGGCCGTAAGGGTTCGTTGATGTTTAATTTTCTGTTGTGAAAAAAATAATTTGGCGAAAAGTGTAACATTTTTTCTTGTTTTGAAAGTAGCGCAGGATTGTCGTAAAAGGGACAATTAAGCATAATCTGTGAATGCGTGAAGATGGCGTTGTTTTCGGGTCTTTCATTTTGGCGTATCACCTTATTATAGAATTACCTTTATAGTATAACATATATAATCAAAGTATGCAAATTTATTTTTATTTTTTTAGGGGATTGTTAATGGCGGTTGGTGATTAGCAGTTGGTGCCGGGGGATTGATGTGTAAAGGTCGCCTTTGAGGCGTACGCGGCAGCGATAGACGATTTTGATCGCGCCATCAAACTCGATCTGGGGTTTGCGCCTGCCTATCACCAGCGGGGGCTTGCGAAGCAGGCGATTGGACAGGAAAAAGCAGCAGCGGATTTTCGGAAGGCACAGCAACTGGATCCGAACGTGGGGAAATGAAAGGTAATTGTCTGAACTGTGATTTTTGTGATTCTGTGATTTTTGTGATAAGAGGTGCTTCCTGTATGAAAATGCCCTGTTATAGAATTACCAAAGTATTTTTTGAAACTTCATAAAGATTGCGCTACAAAGGGGGCAACTTCGGTTAAGCTGTGGGAGGGGTTTCTAACCCCGATACGCTCCTACAAGTGGCGGTCAGAAGCTCTCAACGGTGAGTGGAGACTCGTCTGAATCACGGATTTTCGCGGATTACACGGATGAACGCGGAAAATATACACTTTGACAGATTTACGCTACTGTGTGAAGAAAAAGGGCTCCGACCTTATTTTCAGATCTGTGTCATTGCCTCTTTAGTCCCAGCGGGGCGATATGTTTATAGAGACGCCATACCCCCACCAAGCAAACCCCCGGGGAATGCCCTAAGGCATTCATACCTTTGATTTCGGGGCGATATGTGTATCATACAGATAAAGAATCTAATGGAAAATGTAGGCGTTGATTGTCTGAATCACGGATTTTCGCAGATTATACGGATTAACACGGAACGGACAAAATTAACCAGATTCGCTTTGTCTTTTGCAAAGAAAGAGGATTTCGACCTACGCATAGATCGAAACCCTCATAAATAAACACGCGGAACAGTATGTATTTGGTTCGTAGTAGTGCGATTCATCGCACGTTCGGAAATTACCAATAAATTCTTAAACGTCATACAGTTCGTACTATTCACCTTCACCGCTTTTATCGCTGAGTTTGCCATTGCGGACAGCAAGTATGAGGAAATCAAGAAATTGCACAGCCTCTCTGAGAATCTTAGCGAACGCCTCTGGGCGATTTAGATTCTCAAGGTCGAAATGGGCAGATCCTCTTTTATATCGTGAATCTTGCAAGAGTTCGCGATGGGACCCACCCCGAGTATTTCGCAAATCCCATAAGCATCGTAAAAAAATAATATGTTTTTCAGCATCCTCGACTTTTCGGAAATTCAAAACATATTCAAGACGGTTAATACCTCGTTTAATATCCTTGCGTTTGCTAACAGGTATCAAAGCCTCTAAGCGTTCTTCGTTCAATCTCTCGATTAATATATTGGCAAGATCCAAGATGGAGTCTTTAAAATGAGATTCTTCGTCAACAGCAAAGATTCTTAAGCGTTGAAGTCGGTACTCGTCTCCAGAACTCAGAGGTTTCAACAATTGCCAATCAAGACATTCATCACATGCCTTTTGCAACTGATCATAACTTTGCTTGAACAAGAGATCCGGCTGGTCTGGACTCGCCCACTCTCCCAAAACCATTCGCCTATAAAAGGTGTCACTCACATCCCCTTCTGGTGGAATGTTATGAGATTTCCAATGTAATTGTTCCGCGTAAGGCAGATGTATTCCAAGATGGTCTAAGAGGACACAAACCTTGTCAGGGTTATCGTTGTCAATCTGCATACTCCACAATCCACGACTCTCCACCGAGCCCTCAACGCTGTATTTACTAGGCTCATTATAGTATTTATCTAAAACCTGTTTGCGAAAATGGATAGGAGTGATGTCCCATGGGGCATCTGGATTTTCACCGGAAACTTTTTTTAATTTACGTGGATTACACGTATGATAAACCTCATCACCGTTATCGTCAACATCGACGATGAATTCGACGTACTCTGGTTCCTCAGCAAAATCCCCAAAACCGCTCTTAGATTTAGGCAGAGGCTCAATAAGTTTTCTTCCTCTTAGTCTGCTAATTGACTGAAAATTTTGAACTGGAATATCCCAATGACGATAAGTCCAGCACATAAGCCCTTTGCATTTGAAGTCACACTGTTCAGATTCGCTGAGTCCAAGTTCCTCAACAGAATATTCCGAATACTCATTGAATTCAAATAGCAGCGAGAGGTACATCTCTTTGATAGCTAAGAACTGCCGAATTTCCTTGAATCTTATCTGAACTTCATTAGGCTTAACAATAGCGACCATCGTTTCATTTCCGGCATCATCAATTTTGATATATTTATCCGTTTTTCTGTCGTGATAGAGATTGTGGAAATGGCGAAATTCTTCAGATATCTCATTGTAATTTTCTCTTATTCCACCAAAGGAACGACAAATAATCAGCGGTTCCATCTCGTTTTCAGTACCGTAGCGGTCACCAATCCTTGCCTCAGAAAGCACCTGCTCAATCTGATCTTGCGGAACCAATTCGGAAAGAATAAAATAGTCGATATGACGTTTTTTCTCCACCCCCTGGTCCCAACGGTACACGGTGACCATCTCGGTCGCTTTCAAGTCGCGTCGAATCCACTCTAAGTTATGTGTTTGCGATAATCGCTCTCGGTCTGCCACAATGCTCATAACTCCACTTTCTCCTTATTTTTAACTAACAAAAGGGCATAAAGAGCACTTCCTAAGAATAGGAGCGTACTCCAAGCCCATTTTATTAATGTATGTTAATTTATTTAGAAATAGTATATTACGTAACTTTACGTTTGAACGCGTTGAAAAAATATGGAGCTGTTACATCCTAATCTCAATAGTTCAAAATTTCCACCGCTTCTCTATTTCGCAAGATTCAATGTAATGCTTAAGTTTCCGTAAATTGATCTTATGTTTACGAGCCGCTTCCTTGAAAATAACAATCGTCAACCGTCCACAAAATCTCTTTTCCCAACAGGCAGCTTTAATAATTTGCCTAACCCATACATCTAACGGAATCTGAATCGCAGCAAGGTGATCACTCGAAATAGTTACTGTAAGATCCCTTAATTCACCTTGAGTGCCAATATCCTTAAGAGGCTTTCGCCATTTCTTGAAATGTTTTCTGATTTTCCGCGATGAACTAAATTTTTCAGATGGATAAATTATACCCCCCCCCACTATTCAGTGTTAAGTAATTTCTTATGTGAATTTCTATCAACATACCTGTATCCAACCTGTAATTTACCGAAGACAACCGGATTTTACCAAGAACGCCGCGCGTAAAAAGATAGAGAAAACCTATAGTCGTAATTAAATCTGCAAATATGGCATGACCTTCTATCAAATTGTTCAACATGTCCTTTTATCTCCGTAAATCAAGTTGCAAAATAATGAGTGATTGGTGAATAAGTATAACACACGAAACCCTGCAAGTCAAGGGAAAAGCCGGAATATCACATCTCCATCCCTGCATCCCGATACGTCTGCTTAATCAGTTCAATCTCCGCATCGGTCAATCCATACAACTGATACACCAACTTATCTATCTCCCGCTCGATTTCACGCACGCCACCACTTTCTGGGTCTGCAAGTATCTGTTCAACCAAATCTGTCAGCTCTGCTTTTTGTGCCGCAGTCCGACCCGCTATCGGAACCTTCTCCATGTATTGGGCAAAGAAGCGCAATCTGCCGCCTTTCCATGGATCGTTGATACTCTGAAACTTGTGTCGGGCATACCAATCAAAAAGCTTACTGTTCAAAATAGCAAGTAAGGAGAGATCATTAGTAGGTATGAAGTGTGTTGTGTTTAATCCAAACGATTTCGTTGTATCATAACAAGCGTATAGAGACTTTGCTGTATCTGGATAGATAATCTTAGGATCATCAAAATCTAAGTAATAAGCAGCATTGGCTTGAATTTCATACCATTCATAACTTCCTGATGCGCGGCTTTCAAGGGATTCTCTGTATTGATTTAAGTAATCTCTGATAACCGGATACCGTCCAATATCAATCCCCTGACGCGTGAAAATCAGATAATGCTCGGTCCTTTTTGTTCGCCACTTTTTAAGGTCACGCCCCCTCAGTACAGGTTTTATGAGTTCGTCGCTTCTTGCATCTTCCACAATCAATTGCTGACGTATAGACTCACTAATGATAAACGCGTCATTACATCCAGTCTTTACGCCCATGTGGAACACTCCACCGACATATTCTCCTAACGGTATGCCAGTTTGTTGTAGTTTTGCGAGCAATCTAATTACCTTTGACGATGTTAGTGCCCATCCATTTGCTGATAGATCACAAACATTCATCAAAAAAGCACGCTCTTGAAATGCTTCGGCAAGACGCGGGATATCAGATTTATCACGAAACGTCGCGGCAAAAAAGGCTTCAGCGTTCGGTGCTCTACTTTCATATAGGAAAATACAGGTATCCACACCTGCCTTAAAAACAGGGACACTTCCAAAATCAAGCAACCTATGAAAGTATACCTTATCGGTAAAGAATTTCCGGAGTTTTTTGCTGAATCCTGCACGCAAAAACGAGTTGGAAGAAATATAAGTAAGGACACCACTTGTGCGGAGCAGCTCGGTACCGCGCTTGTAAAAATAGACATAGAGGTCTGCGGTGCCGGCATATACTTCTGAAAATAATCGCCTTAAAGTCGGTTTAATCGGTCTGATAAGTTCTTGGCGAACATAAGGAGGATTACCAATGACGACATCAAATCCACCTTCTTGGAATACCTCCGAAAACTTGACTTGCCAGACAAACTCATCTTTGTTTGCACTCCATCCTTGGAGGGTTTTTTCGAGATCAGCAATTACCTTTTGAAGTTCCCGCTTCTCTGGGTCGGTGTAGGTGACAAGATAGTTAGATTTATGCTCTTGAATCTGTTGAATCAGGTGGTCCTCATGTCGAATTTGTTCGTCCAAGGGTTCCGGTGCGGGTCCTGTTAAACTGTCTCCCGTTGCAACTTTATAGTCCAAATTGGGCAGCGGTTCTGGCGTTTCACCGTCAAAGTCGACGGCAAGGCTGAGCCACAATCGGAGCATGGCAATATTGGTAGCGAAGTCGTCTTTATCTACGCCGTAGAGGTTTTGCTGAATGATGTCGAGTTTGCGTTGGTAGGTTGTTGTGGAATCAATCTGATTGCTTTGGAAGAGTGCCTCTCGTAAGCGAAGCAATTCGCTCATCATACCGAGTAGATAGGCACCACTTCCACATGCTGGATCGCAAATACGCAGCGTTTGGAGAACTTCTAATACCTTCTCTGGGTTCCGGATTTCTGTCGCATCACCATCGTCAACAAACTTTTTAAGGCAGTCCTCTGTCTCGTCGGTTTTGTTCTGGAGGCAGATTTTCAGACTCTCTCGGCACATGAAGGAGACAACGGGGCGCGGTGTGTAGTAGCTGCCGGTGTCGTGTCTGCCGGTTACGAGCTCTTCAAACACCTTTCCGAGCATTTCTGGGTCTACTGCCACCTCAATATCAAGGGGTGTGGATTCGGTTACTGTGAAGTTGTAGCGTTCAAAGAGTTCGAGGATTTCGGCGAATTTGTCATTAGGGATATGGACGGCGTTGCGCTGGTCATATTCCTGCATTTCAAAGAGTCCACCGTTGAGAAAGGGTACTTCGCCGCGGCGTTCGACAGCTACGGCTGACTCCTCAGGTAAGTCTCCTGCATTACCGAGTCCATGAAAGAATGCCCAATAGAGGCGGTCGTTGAGGAAATTTTCTACAGTACTCGGAATATCATTAACATGCTCTGTCCCCCCTCCCCACTTATCACAGAGGTAGTAGTTAGCACACGCCATGTTCCGTCCCCAGCATTGAAGAGGGCGCGTAAGTAGTTTCGGTCACCGTTGTAGGTGAGCCATCCCTTCTTTTCTATGAAACGCAGGAACATCAGTCGGTTAAAGAGACGTTGGGTATAAAGCCGGCGGGTTTCTGTTTCGTTTTCTGGGATGCCTTCAACAGCGTTTTCTACTTGCGCGAAGACGCGTTGGTAGTCGGTGAAGAATTTATCGGTCACTGCTTCTACATCAAATGCCGCTTGCCATGCTTTTAGCCACCCCTCGTCATCTGAAAATCCCTCACTTGGAAAGGTGAGCGCAGGGAGGTTATATTCACAGAGCGTGCGGATATGCGTATCGCCTTGTTCCCAAGAGAAGATGGAAAGCACGGCACGTCGCCAGTTGTCCGTGGTGGATGCGAAGTGCGCGAAGGCAAAGCGTTGAAAATCGGTTGTGGTGCAGATAAAGAGGAGGTGGTCGTGTCTCCATGCGGGGAGGCTTGCGTCTCGGTCGCGCCGTTCAACGAGTCCACGAAGGACGCGGCGTAATGCTGTGCGATAAATCAGTTCACTGTCGAATTGGAGAAAAAAGATGCCCCACGGCTGCGTGCTGTCTGAAAAATCAAACTCTAACTGATGGGTTGGGAATGGTGGGAGCTGCTGGCAGTTAACGACCAATTCTTCAGTCAGTTCATCAAGATCAAGCTCCTCAGCGGACCAAGGGAAGGCAATATCTTCAAGTTCAACGTCTTCGGGGATGTGCCAGTCGAGTTTTTCGCGTAGAAAATCTAAAAGGGTGTCGAAGTTGTGAATGTTATGGATGTCGTCTGGGGTTATGTAAGGCATTAAGAAATCTCCATCCATGCGATGAGTTTAGGTTTCGTCCCCATCGGTGCTTGTATGCGCATAAGATAAGCGTTTATATGGCGTTCAATTCGCTTGCGAGCATCTACAAGTCCACCGGGACCGCTTTCCGTCCAGCGTTCTGTATTCTCGGCACACCGGATTTCGGGCCATATTTCTTCAACATTGTCAAGAACCGCATCAATTTCAGCGTCATAGAAGTACCATTTAATTTCACGATTTGGCATCTCGTAGCAACAGAAAAGTCCAATAGAACCAACGCGATCAGGTGAAATAGGTTCTCCATCGCGATTAAGAAAAGGCGGTGGCTCTTCGTCAACGGGTTTGCCCGAAAAGAGACGCAGTGGAAGGTTTGGCAATTGCCTCCAGAGTTCTGGATGAGATTCAGAGATACGTTGACGTTCAAGATTCATCAATTCTTCCGTGTTTTCCGTGCCTTCATAACGTTCATTGAACAACTGAAGGGTTTTATTGTCGTCGTCGGGCGAAACGAATTTTCCTTCAATACCGAGCGTGCGACTGATACGGAGGATTTTGCCATCGACCCGTTTTCGGAGTTTAAGGATGTCATCAAGTTCGGCGGGAGGCAGGAAATTCCAGACGTGGACAGTCGGATCTGTCCGGCTGAGCTGTTTCTCAATTTCTGGGTCAAGCCGCCGGTCTAATCTACCGATGCGTTGCATGAGTCGGACGGGATTCCAATGCAAATCGTAGTTGATAACAATAGACGCATCTTGTAGGTTAAGCCCTTCAGCGAGTACATCCGTCGTGATGAGTTTCTGAACAGGCAAAACGCTTTGAGGAGATTTTCCGTTATAGCAAGGCGAAAAGCGTTCGATAATTTCTTCTCGGTTTACCTTCCGGCGGCTATCAATTTGCTCAATATCTTTGAAACCGGCATACCGCAGTTGGGTATAAAGATAACGAGCGGTGTCACAAAACTCAGTAAAGATGAGTACTTTCTCGTTAGCGTGTTCTTTTAAGAGTTTAAGAAGCTGCTGGAGTTTATCATCTTGCGCTGTAGCGGGTTCGCTTGCCAACTGGTCGTGATAAAAAAGTCGATAGATTCGACTGAGGAGTCCCGTCAAGAAATTCATATCGTCCACAACATCGTCAAACAACCTGTCTACATCGTGGTCTTCCGGGATAAAATCGTCATCAGTTTCAACTGAGGCGAGGTCGTCTTCCTCTTCAGAGGGATTGGATGCAACGGAGCGTTGCAGGTTTTCTGGGGTGGGTTGTGATGGGATATCATCTTCTTGGAGTCGTTTTAGAATGTGTTTCTGAACAACGCGCCACCATCTCCGGTTCGTGCCTTCCCACATCTTAAAGCGTTCAGGGGCATGTTTTTTCAACCAGTCCGCCATCTTGAGGAGTAAATTTTCAACGGTTGCTTCAAACGCGCGCCATGAACTTTCCAAGCGTTTGAGTACAAGGGTCCGGATGAGACCGATAACCTGTTTTTCGCGCTGTTCAATCCGTTTCTCAGGGTTTTTGTGATACTTAACAGTGTTATAAATTGCCAGATTGAGAAATGGATCGTATCGATCAAAGGCATTTTGAAGTTCATCATAGAGGGTTCGATAGACCCGGCGAAGCGAGTAATCAACTGTGGGGTGTATAGTACGCTCAGGAAAAAGGATATGTGTTCCTGATTCTTTCTCGGCCTCCTTGATATACTTTCGACTTCGCTGAATAAGCACCTGTTTCAATAATGGGTCTTGACGTAAAAAGTCGTCTTCTTCAACCTGTTCGACAATTTCAGTGTCTTCATTCTCAAGTCGTTTTTCAATACCGCGGAAGTGCTTGCGGAAATCATGCATGCCGATGCTGGCGAAATGTCTTCTGTTGTTTTGCCCAAAGTAATTAATCAGATGATAGATATCATCAAGGCTATTATTGATCGGCGTAGCAGTGAGGAGATAGAGTTTCTTGTCTCTGGCAAGCTCCATCAGAAGCCTGCCACGGTTGGAACGGGGATTCCGAAAATGATGTGCTTCATCTATAATAATGACATCTGTGTGTTTTCGGAAGTAATCGAGTTCTTCCTCGCTTATCCCACCTTGACGACCGAGATCGGTGTGCAGTTTAATACGATAGTGTTCCTGAAGGAAAAGGGGATATTTCGACTGGAGTTGGCGACTCACTTGGCTATTCCAGACACTCTCTGCAACTGACTTAGGGGTAATGAGCAAAACGCGTTTGTTCTCTCTTAGATAGCGTTCAAGCAGCATCAAACCGATGTAGGTTTTACCGCTACCGACTCCATCGCAGATAAGCGCGCCATTCCAAGTATCTGCTATCTGGAGTGCAGCATGGTAGCCGTCTTTTTGGTACTGCGAAAGCGTTTGGTAAATCACCGATTCGTTTTCTTCCCACTCATCGGCAGGTTTTTCGCGTCCTCTGAAGTAGGTATGGAGTGCTTTGGCATAAACGGTAAAGGGTGAGTACTCCTTAAGGTGCCGCTCAATTGTGCGGAGCAGCTCGGCTTTCACTTCGGAGGCTTCCTCCCAACGGGCATCGTACCAATCGTTGAGCTTCTCAATATGTGTGGCATCTGTGATGAAAGAATTCAACTCAACGTTTTGGGTGAGTCCTGGAGTGGTGAAATTGGAACTGCCGACGGTAGCGAAATCAACAAGACTTGATTTTTGGGCATGCATCAAGTTGAGTTTCGCGTGAAATTTGGCTTTGTCATAAACGCGAACGGCGATTTGTCCCCTGCGAATTGCATCTCGGACAGCAGCAAGTCCATGGAGGGTGTCATCTTGTTCTTTTACGGATTCAATATTATCATCTGTGACTTCTTGTAATGCCTTGATTAGATGATCTTTTGTGCGTTTTGTAGTCTCGTCGCCCATTAGGAGACGGATTCCATCTAAATGTCGCCATGTCTCGCCGAGCGATAGGAATGCACCGATTTCAAATGTTCCGGTGGCTATGTCTAAACTGACACTTTTTATGAGTAGGCTCTCAAGGGCTTTCAGGAGGGTGTTGCCGTCTACGTTGTCAATGAGTGTCGGAATTTTCATGCGCGTTCAATTTTTCTTTCTATAGGGTTTATTTGATTGTATCACAGGAAAAATAAATTTTCAAATTTTTATTAGCCATGGAGTGTTAGTTTTTGGCAGCGGATTGTTAATAGGGGTTAGCGGTCGGGTGTTGGTGGCCAGGAGGGGCTTGGAAGTGTGGAAGGATGGAAGGGACGGTGGAAATTTGTTGAGATCAGGATTGGGAACAGTGATACACAAACTAAAAGTTTATGCTACAAAGAAAGCGATTATTTGCCACAAGGATCCTCTCGGAATACTCATCCAGAGTTAACGTTAACACGCTAAGGACTCATAACTATGACTGGAACAGATATCCTTTCTGGTGCAGTATCGCTGTTCTGCGCCAAGGTATCAAGTTGGTCGAGTGTAGCTGCGTCGTAATACCGTTGCCCACACTCTTGGCAGACACCTACTGGTACATCCTTGATAATTACCAATTTGCCTTCGTAGGAGTGATTAACGGTAACCTTTTTCGGGCGGATGTCGCCACTACAATATTCACATTCAAAAGCATTCATTGTTGCATCTCCTCTGTAGCATAAACTGTTATAATTCGCAATACCTTTGAATCTAGTGTTCTGTCAACTTTCAAATGATGGGAAACCCCAGTTCGTAGTAGTGCGATTTATCGCACGTCAGAAACGGGCAATGAATTGCCCTACTACGAACGACCTGTCAGTTTAGATGTGACAGACTACTAGAATGCGACAGATCACATTGATTTCCCTTCCATCACGAGCAGGCCCTGTAAGTCTATATCGGGGACCTCTCCGATCGCGAGTGAACCTCTGGGCTATTTGACCTCTCCGAATTGCCTGCTTCACGTCGGATGTTGATAGCATGTCCTTTCGCATTTCATCTAACGCATGTTGGGTTACTTGATAGGAGTTCTGAATAATTTTCTGTTGAATTGATTGGAGAACTCGACTTCTTCTCACCCCTGCTGCCTTTCCGTACACCTGCCAGTTATAAATAGCGTGTCTGTACCCTATTTTGCATAACGCTTTCTCAAAGTATATCACAAACTCGGCGAAAAGTCAAGGATTCCACTTTACACACCCCTAAATTGCATGTATAATTAAAGTAAAAAAACGGAGTATGTATTTCTATGGAACTTTATGAAGCCGTCAGTCCACTGGATTTTAGATACTATGGCGGGGATCCGGATTTTATGAAACGGTTATTGCCCTACGTCTCTGAAGCAGGATACGTCACGTATCAGGCACAGGTGGAGGCGGCACTGGTACGGACCTTGGCAAACTATGGTGTCTGTTCGTCAGCGATCGCTGATGAGGTGGAAGCGGCGGTCGATCTTGTGACGGCGGAAGAGGTCTACGAGGAACAGTCCCGCATTCGGCACAATATTCGTTCGCTCGTTAATGTAATTCGGCGGAAAATTAGTCCCGACGCGCGCCCTTATGTCCATCTATTTGCGACTTCTGCGGACATCTTGGATACGGCGACCTCCTTGCGGTTCAAGGCATTAACAGAAAATGTGATTATTCCTGACCTTGTTGTGCTGGAACAGCAACTGATTGCGTTGGCGCGTGAACATGCGGAAACGGTGCAAATCGGTAGGACACACGGACAACACGCTGAACCGACAACGTTCGGTTATTCATTGGCACTTTATGTGAGTCGTCTGGGTACAAGGATTGAGAAGATTCACGAGGCGGGTCAAAATCTGCGTGGACAATTCTCAGGGGCGGTCGGTGCGTTTAACGGTCTCACGCTCATCCATGAACACCCGGAACGGATTGAGGCGGACTTCCTCGCACTGCTCGGTTTGAAACCCTCTGATACACACACGTCAACGCAGTGTGTGGAACCCGAGTTTATCTCTGACTTGGCATATCACGTCACGGCGGCGTACACGGTGCTTGCGAACTTTGCAGACGATATGCGACATCTCTATCGTACTGAAATCGCTGAGGTTGGCAGGAAATATAACCCGCAACTGGTAGGGTCATCGACGATGCCCCACAAGGTGAATCCGGAGACCTACGAGAATATCAAGAGTTTGTGGAAGGCGTTTGTGCCACGCATGCAGACGGTTTTCATGGATAGCATTTTGGAACATCAACGGGATCTGACGAATTCAGCATCAAGTCGCTTTTTGACAGAACTGTTTACAGCGTTTGATTACGCGATCTATCGGCTTCGGCGCGCCTTGGACGAGATGGATGTGAAGGCGGATAACATGCGGCGCAATCTCGCGCTGAGCGCGGAGGACACGATCGCCGAGCCTATCTATCTGTTGATGGCATATTACGGGTTTCCCGATGCATACGACCATACCCGGAAGTTAATCGGACAGGTGCATGAGACTGGTAAGAGCCTGACTGCACTGCTGTGGGAAGATGAGACGTTTCGCCCGTTCCTTGATCAGCTGACGGAGCTGCAGCGTGAGGCACTCCGGGATCCAACGAATTACATCGGTGCTTCGGTGCGGTTGACCCACGCGACGTGTGATGAATGGGAAGAACGGATTTCTGAGATGGTTGTTGGTTAATAGTTGTTGGTTAAACCATGTTTGATATTACTTATTTAGGACGACGGTGCTTTCGTTTTATCAGACGCTATCCACGCACGTTCACAATAATTGGCTTTCTGCTAATTTTTTGTATCGGTATTCGGGTCGGACAGACGGTTCGGTTCAACAGCGTAACGGATTATTTCCGCTCCTTTATGGATCGTGAACGGAATGATGTAACCAAATCGGTTGCACAAGGCATTAGCCACCGGCAGATATTGGACAAAGGCGTGCTGACGAACATCCTTTCGGTCTCACCGGATGCTGTTGAGATTCGTCCGTATCGAGCGTTGAGTGCGGGGATTGGCACGGAATCGCTGGTATCGCTTGCGCGGCGGCACAAGGCGTTGGCTGCTATAAATGGCGGTTTCTTTGAGATGGCGGGGACGTTTCGTGGCGAGTCTGTCGGTGCGTTGAAGATTGACGGTGAATGGGTGAGTGAACCGGAACAGGGTAGAGCGGCGATTGGACTCCGAACTGTTGATGGAAAAATCGAGTCATACATTGACCGGATTGCACTACGACAAGAATTGGCATTGTCGAGTGGTGAAACATTGCCAATTGATGGTATGAACCGGGGTCGTGGTAGAAACGAGTTGGTAATTTACCGTCCACACTTTCACACCGTGACGTTGACGACCCCCGATGGTGTGGAAGTTGTTGTGAAGGGTGGTGAAGTGACCGATGTTCGGGATAGAGAGGGGAGTTCGCGCATTCCTGCTGACGGCTATGTTCTATCTGCGAGTGGTAGGCGGAGCAGGGATCTATTGGCACATATCGCAGAAGGTGATGGGGTTCAGATTCGTGAGACCATCATCCCTGAACGCGTTGGAGACAGCAAGTTGTGGGCAAGTTTCACGCATATTATTGGTGGGGGTCCGTTGCTACTCCAAGACGGGATGGCATCCGTTACGAAAGCGTACGAGCGCGAAGGATTTGATCAGGCATTCCACAGTTTTTGGCATCCACGCACGGCGATCGGTAAAAAGGCAGATGGTACGCTGCTGTTTGTGACGATAACGGCGGCGGAGGCAGGTGTCCGACGTGGTGTTAAGTTACCACGGCTTGCGGAACTTTTTCTGGGATGGGGTGCGACGGACGCGCTTAATCTTGATGGCGGCAACTCATCAATGTTGGTGATTCGAGACAAAGTTGTAAGTGTCAAGCAGACGGATTCTGAGCGTGCGAGGCCAAGTGCCAGGCCGGCACCGCGAAGGGCGGGGGCAGAGAGAAACGCGAGAACTGCCCGTGGTAACCGTCGAATTCGCCCGATGCCGAGACAGCAGGGACGCGCGATTTCGGATGCTATCTTGATTTTTTCACGGTTTTAGGTTATAATAGCGTTAGAATAGAAAAATTGAGGTGAAAACCAAAACCTTGTCTTTAGACACGATGAACTGGGAGCGAAACAGATCGTAACAAGGGGAGAAACAAACTATGTTGCGTAAGAGCAGACCCCCCGAACTTAAGAAAAAATCGAATAACGAACATCAATTTATATCGGGAGTGGCATCGAAACAGGACACGCTGTCAAGACGTTCTTTTTTGAAGGGATCCGTCGGGCTTGCTGCTTCTGCGCTTGCGGCGGGTGGATTAATTCTGCCTGCGGACGCACAATGGGGTTTCCGAGAATATATTCCTTATGACGCGGCACGAGACGTTCATTACGGCACGCGATACGGCGTGATTGAACATCACTATCCTGAGATGAATCCGACGGGTGAGAAATTTACGTTTGTGCGACTTAAGTATCCGGGTGGCGATTGGTACACGAACATCGTTAACTATTACCGGTGGCAATCGGATTTGAAGTTTACGGAGATTCTCGCTGAGAATACGACAATCGATGTTGAGGTACGTGAGAATCCACAATATGTTGATATTGACGATGAAGGATTATTCGCCTATCCGTTCCTATACATGACTGGACACAGCGGGATTCGACTCTCTACGGAACAGGTTCGTAAATTACGGGATTACTTTGAACGCGGCGGTTTCCTCCACGTCGAAGATTGCGATGCACGCTGGAATAACTATCGCGGGGGTTTACGCCCGTATATCTATGAGATGGTTCGGCAGGTATATCCAGAAAAGAAGTTTGAACGTTTGGATATGAGCCATCCGATTTATCATACGCTCTATGAACATGATGAATACCTTGGTGGTGACAAACGCATTCCAGATATATCTGATTATGACGAGGCTATTATGGATGACGATCGCGTGGTTATCTATTTCTGTCCGAGCGATTTGAATTGTGCGTGGGAAGGTAGACCGTGTGAGCCGGGTGGCGAGGAACAACGGACGTGGGCATTTAAACAGGGAATAAACGTTGTTGCGTATGCGTTGACGCGGTAATTGTAAAATCTACCCTAAAGAAGAACGAGGGGAAAATTATGAAAAAGAATTTTAGGGCATTTCGCCAAGGCTTTTTTACTTTCCAGAACAGGTTTTTGGAAACTTGGAAGGTACGCCGAAAATGTCTGTTGCTTTGTCTTGTGACGTTACTTATTTTTCTTGCCCCATACGCGAAGGCGCAAGAACTGTTTTCAGATGCAGTCGGTCCTGTGAGAGTTCAAGAGGTAACGGTAGTGACCCCGTTGGTAGTGCCATACATCACATGGGGTGGGGAAGCAGCACTCTTCCACGCCAATGGTGGACTAACGACGCGTCCGGGTACGATTATGGCGGAACTCGGAATGAATATCAAATTGGTTCCGGGCGACAATTTCCAGCAACAGGTCCGCGACTATCTTTCAGGCAAATCCCCGTTTCTGCGTGGCACGTTTAGGATGATAGTGCAGGCGAGTGAAGCCATAGGAAAAGATGCGCGCACAAAACCGGTCGTTTTTGGGCAGCTCACCTGGTCGGCGGGGGATCATTTCGTTGGACGCTCTAACATCCGGAAGATTTCTGACCTCAGGGGCAAAAAGATCGCTATCCAAAAGGGTGGTCCCCACGTAGGGATGCTCTATGATATGCTGAAAACTGCCCGGCTTTCAAAGTCAAATGTGACAATTGTTTGGGTAGACGAATTAACAGGTGCCAACGGACCGGCAGAACGCTTCCGCAACGACGCAACTATTGCAGGTTGTTTTGTGATAACGCCTGATATGATTGGATTAACAGGTGGATCTGAGAACACTGGCACAGGTGCTGAAGGCACGGTTAAAGGGGCAAGCGTCGTCGTGAGCACTGCGACACTTTCTCGTTCGATTGCGGATGTCTATGCGTGCCGCAAGGATTTCTACGACGCTTATAAACCGTTTGTTGAACGTTTCTTCGCTGGTTATCTGAAGGGTGCCGAAGAGGTTGTCGCTCTGAAAAAAACATACGAAACGAGTGGTTCCGAAAAATACACGCAGCTCCTGACGATGATGCAAAACATCTACGGGAAGGAAGTATTGCCCACCCTTGAAGAAGATGCCCACGGCTTAATAGCAGATTGTACGTTCGTTGGGCAACCCGGAAATATTGCTTTCTTCAACGATCCGAGCAACACCATTACCGGTTTTGAAGGCTTTAATAAAGCTGGATTGGATATGGCGGTGAATTGGGGATTTGCGAGACAGAGATACGCGCTAATTCCGTCGGATCTGGATTTTAACGCCTCAACTTTTAAGAATCTGCTCACGACTACCGTGACAGCACCTTCGCAATTGAAACAGACCCGTTTCAAAAAGGAGACAGTGCGCGCTGAAATTGAATCGTTTAATGAAGACGCAGTGCTTGACGAGAAGACGCTCATCTCGTTTACGATTCAATTTAAGGCGAACCAAGATACGTTTAGTGATACTGAATATCGGGAAGAGTTTGACCGAGTTGTTGAATTAGCTTCAAGATATGGGAATGCAGCCATCGCGATCAAAGGACACAGCGATCCGTCTCGAACACTAAGCGTATTGGTTAAAACGGGGCTTCAAACAGGTGTTTTGAAGCGAACAGGGACGCGGGGCAACTACAAATACTTTATGAGTGGCAGGCCTTTTAGTTTGGAAGACACCGCCACTCTGATTCGATTGATTCAAGAAAAGAAGTTTGACGATGGTAGCAGCGTTGAGAGTCCTTATCAAGTGATGCGCGCTGCACTCAAACTTTCTGAACAGCGTGGTCAAGCCGTGAAACAGGCAATTATCACCTATGCCCGTCGCAAAAACGCCCGTATCGATCCAGATCAGATTGTGCCGGTCGGTGTCGGGATTAAGGAGCCTGTTATTGCAAAGCCGACGAGTCCGACGGAAGCAGCAGAAAATCGGCGGGTTGAGTTCGCACTGATTAAAGTTTCAGCGGAAGCCGTTGCGGTCTCCGATTTTGATTTTTGACCAGGATTAATGTGATTTCAGTGATTACCAGGACTACGCGGATGAACTGGGAAAAGCAGCCCGGTAATCATGGTCAGATGACTGATAACCGATACCTTACTGAGATAAGAGTTTTTTATGAAATGCGTTATAACTGCCACGTTTGGTGTGCGATTTATTCTCTTATTAAGTCTGTTCATTTTGGGTCTCCAGATTTGTAGTGCGGATGATATTCATAAAGATAACATTGTTGTGATTCTTGATGCTTCGGGTTCCATGCAGGAGAAGTTTAGCGGCGATCAGACGAAATCGAAGATGGAAGCAGCAAAGGCAGCACTCCAAGAAGTCTTAGCGAAAGTTCCGAATGACACGTGGATCGGATTGCTGGTGTTTAGTGGTGCCAATATCCGAAATGAATGGGTGTACCCGTTGGGTGAGAAGGAAACTCAAAAACTGATAGCAGCCATCGACTTACCACAACCCGGGGGCGGCACCCCATTGGGGAAATATATTCGGATCGGGGCAAATCGTCTTCTTGAAGAACGGGCAAAACAGTACAACTATGGAAACTACCGTTTGTTAATTGTCACAGATGGTGAGGCATCGGACGCTGCCCAAGTCGAGCACTATACGCCTGAAATCCTCAATCGGCAGATTCGCGTTGATGTGATAGGCGTTGATATGAAAACCGATCACATGTTGGCACAGGTCGTGGATAGTTACCGCAGAGCAGATAATCCAGGTGAGCTGATGGCGGCAGTGTCGCAGATTCTTGCGGAAACAGGGGATACGGGTCCAGATGCTGACGGAGCAGATGCCTTTGAATATATTGCGCCCCTTTCACCGGAGATTGCTGCCGATTTGATTCAACAGCTCACAACCCCACCAAGCAACACGGCAATCGCTGTGAAGCCCATGGAGACAACAACACCGCAAACAACGACACCACCGAGAAAGGTGCCGACACCGCAGCAGTCTGATGCTGGAAATCGTGGGACCCTATGGTTCGTTATACTTCTGATTGTGTTTTCCGTTATCGGTTTCTTGGCTTTGAGAAATAGGAAATAGGAACTATGGACGCAGACAAGAAAAAACGCATAATCGTCATGGTGGCAAGTTGGCTTGTTATCATCGGCGTAATAGGGATAGCCTATAAGTTCCTCGTTGAACCGTGGATTCGGGGCAACCTTGTCAAAGAGACGAGTACCCAACGTTATGCCCATAACATCAAGGTATCACACGACTCGTTTCCTGGGTATGCGGTACTCCGTTCTCCTGCTGTTCAGAACCTGCTGAACCGTCAAGGGATTAAACTGACGTTCGTTGACGATAAAGCCGATTATGTCGGGAGAGCACGGGCACTGAAAAGCGGTAAGGTTCAGATGGCGGTTTTCACTATTGATGCCTATCTCAAGACGGGTAGCGTTATCGGTGAGTTTCCGGGTTCGATTGTCCTCGTGATTGATGAATCTAAAGGTGCGGATGCAATTGTTGCCCATAAGCGGGGGGTTCCACAGATACCGAGTTTGAGTAATCCGCGGGCGCGTATTGTATTGACCCCGGATTCGCCGAGCGAAACGCTTGCCCGAATTATGATTAACAAGATGAGTCTGCCGAGTCTTCCGCCTTCGTGGGCGGTTGAAACAAACGGTGCTGAAGATGCGTATAAGAAGCTCAAGTCCGCTGATCCAGATGAGCCGTACGCCTACGTCCTCTGGGAGCCTTATGTGACCAAAGCCCTTGCTATTGAAGGTGTGCATCTGCTGTTAGACAGTTCAAAACTGAAGGGTTATATCGTTGATGTGTTAGTTGTTCAGCGCGAATTTTTGGATTCACAACGTGAACTGGTCACACACGTTGTCCAGGCGTATCTCCGAGCGAACTACGATTACAATAACCAACCTGACGGGTTAGCCTCCTTAATTCAAGCAGATGCGAAGCAGTATGGCGATCCACTTAACCGAAAGGAGACGGATAAATTAGTTAAGGGTATTGAATGGCGGAACACGGTTGAGAATTACGCACATTTCGGCGTGATACCGGCAACCGAAGCAAAGGGGACCGAGAGACTCGAAGCGATTATCGCTAAGATTACGCAGGTGCTGGTGCAGACGAATTCGGTCGCTGCCGATCCAGTGTCAGGGAATTATGAGCAGCTCTTCTTTGAAGGTATTTTGCGGGCACTTCATCATGATAAATTTCATCCCGGTGTGTTGAATACAAGCGGTACAGATGAGTTAGACGGCATCTTTGTTGGATCAACACCGATGGAACAGGTTCGAGAAGCGGCATCCCTAAATCCACTTTCTGATGCGAACTGGAACGGGCTTGCGCCTGTTGCGGCGATGAAGGTAGAACCCATCCAATTCGGACGCGGGAATGCTCGGATTCTTCCGGGTAGTAAACGTGCGCTGAGAGAGCTCGCTGCAAATTTGAAATCGTTTCCACAGTACTATCTCAGGGTAGTCGGGCATACACGTCAGGAGGGAGATCCGGCAGCGAACCGGGTTCTTGCCTTACAACGTGCCGAGGCAGCCGCAGCATCTCTGAGAAGTTTTGGTATCGCCAACCATCGTATCCGTGCTATTGCGAGCAACCAGACCTCGTCCCAGATGCGTGGCGCAGCAGCACAAAGCGTTACGTTTGAGCTTCTCGGAAAACCGTATTAGGGTTATAAGTTGTCGGTTAATAGTTATAAGTCAACTACCCCTCGCTAAAGCAAGGGGCTTGTGTCAAACCATCAAACAGCGATAACTGGTTGGGGGTCTTAAACCCGAATGCTTTAGTGGCGGTGTTTCTCGCTTCATAGAGGGTGGTAACCCACCGCTCTCCACGAAGGGCAGCAGCTGCCCTGAAAAGTATGTTTAATGCCGCGTTGTGGTCTCGGTCAAGAGACGAGCCACAATAACCACAATCAAAAGTGCGTATTGCCAGCGAAAGTTTCTTTGGCGATTTCTGACCACAACACGAGCAAGTTTGCGAAGTATCTTTGGGGTTCACTTGGTGGAAGTGGAAACCGTCTCTTTCGGCTATGTTTCCACACCACTCAAAGAATATGCCCCAAGATGCATCAGAGATACTCTTGCTGAGGTGTTTGTTCTTTACCATGTTTGCGATTCTCAAATCTTCTGAAATGAGAACGTTGTTTTTCTGATGATGAAACAGTTTGTAGATAAGTTTCCCAATGAAATCTTTTCGCTTGTTTGCGGTGCGTTCATGATGCAATGCAATCGCATGAACGGCTTTGTACCAACGCTGACTACCTTTCTTGCGACGTGCCATCGTCTGAGAATGCTTATGGAGCAAGCCTTCTGCTTTGCGATACCATCTTGGATTGCCCTCTTTTTCACCGTCAGAAGTCGTCAGATAGTCGGTCGTTCCCATATCAACGGCAATCGCAGCCGTCGGTTCAACTTTCGGGATATCCGGGAGTTCACAAGAGATATGGGCATACCAGCCACTTGCTTTCTTGACAAGTGTAACTTCTTTTGGGTCCCCGACAAAAGGGCGGTGCATTCGTATCTTGACTTCACCGAGTTTCGGGACTTTCAACCTGTCAAGGCGCGTGCCTGTTTCGCGTATCGGATTTTGGCGGACGCGTTCATAAGTGCCTGTCGCTTTATCCTTGACCTTGTGCTTTCGCAAACACCACGTCACAGAACGGACACGCATCTTGAAACGAGGATACCCCTTTTTTGCTACATCCGCTTTACATCGCTTACGGAATGCATCAAAAGCTTTCTCAACACGTTTGAGGGCAGAAACTTGGAAATCTTGAGGCACGGAGCGGAAATCGTCATATTTCTCACGGGCAATCTTCAAAAGTTGTTCCTGGTCATATCGCGAAACAAAACGCCCCTCTGTCTCATGTGCGTGCTTGCGATTGTTGCGCGCCGAGTTCTGAAGTTCACACAAGTGGTCAAACCACGCTAACAATGTTTGTTCCTGTGTTTTCGTAGGATACACAGGATATTTGAAAGTCAATCTCATGGTATATCAGGTATCAGGCGTTTATCCCCTGAACAGTGGGAGGCAAGCACATTGTCAAGCGACAATGCTGTTCATGCTTGCCAACCTGATATTGATATTAAACCACAATTTACTAAAAATGTCAAGTGTTTTTTTTCAAAAAAAAAACGCTATGGCCTAATTCACGAGGGCGGATTTTCCTCCCCCCACTAAAGTAGGGGGCTTCCAATCCGTTTAATCTGGTGAGAGGTTTCTTTGTAACAATCCGGCTACGTCTGGAGTACTCTAATGCGCAGTGAATTATTACCAAAACCCTCTTAACTTATAACTAACAACCAACGAATAATCCATAACCAATAACCAACAACCAGTGATTAATCGGAAATTGTTTCGGAAGAAATTCCTACGTAGTGTTTACATTTTGTTAGCAGTGATCAATATAGCTGCGAAATAAACGA